>RGRP01000113.1 GCA_010021145.1 Candidatus Fonsibacter lacus | reverse complement strand
GACCACAAGAACCTGTGTAACAACATTGTTGTTATCTATCTGAGCATAGTGTGCCATTACGCTGCATACCTCACAATCACGATACCTGAACCGCCTGAACCGCCAGCATATTGAGTAACGCCGCTTCCATTATATGCTCCGTGACCACCATTTCCTCTATTTGCTGTTCCTGAAGGGAATTGAGTATTTATTGTTCCATTACAGCCACCACCTACTGCGTAAGTGACGGAAGAACCACTAATAGAAGATGCAGTACCAGCACCGCCAGCAGTATCTGTTGTGATTGTTGCAGCAGTAGTTCCTGCTGCTGATGCTCCACCACCAGAACCTGCACGACCTACTCCAGCAGGTCCAGAATCGCCACCGTTGTTACCCTGTCCTGCGGTTCCAGTTCCACCCGCAATACTGGCGCTATTAGATGAACCACTTCCACCACCAGAACCACCATTATTTCCTTGACGGTCAGTGCCAGCATCAACACCATATCCACCACCACCACCGCCGTCAGAAGTTACGGTACTAAAAACAGAATTGGAACCATTTCCACCTTTAGTGGTGGTATTTCCAGCACCACCAGCGCCAACGGTTACTGTGTAATTTGTGTTTGCTGATGTTGAAAATCCTGTAGAAGTTCTATAACCGCCTGCACCACCACCGCCACCACCGTGTGATTGACCGCCTGATGCCCCACCTGCACCACCACCTGCAACTACAAGATAGTCACAAGTTAGATTCTTCTTCGGTGTGAATGTGCCAGATGAGTAGAAGGTATGGATCCAGTAGGTGCCATCAAAGACAATGCTGTCGCCACCAGTTGCTGCTGGAGCATTGGTAGGAGTTACGCCTTGCTTTGCTACGCCATATAAGTAGAAAGTTGAGTATTGGACAAAGTTACCTGCTTGTGGTGTTAGAGATAATGATGTGACAGCCGCCGTGTTTGACCACAATGTAGCCTCTAATGCGATAGTTGCTGAAGTCGCATTATTCTCAGTAACCGAATCAGTAGACATAGATTTATTATCAGATGAAGTGTAATTTGGAATATAAATTTCTGTATTACCAAATGTGCTAGATGTAGCATTTGCCGTAGTGATAAAACCACCTGCTGATTGGTCACTTGAATATGTCCAAGAAGCGGCTGCCGAACCCGTTGCATAAAGTTCTCTACCACTCCAGTTTGTTGTTGCAGATGTACCATTGAATGCAACTCTAACGGCAGTCCAATTACTAGTTGTGCTTGTTGAACGCCCCGAAATTTTTACTACCAAATCAGTATAACTCTGCGGAATGCTTGTGAAGGTAACACTGGATGCGCCGCCTGAAGGGACGACGATCTTTTCCAGTAACACCATAGTTTCGTTAGCCATAGTTAGTTATCTCCTTTATGCCGCAGTAATGCCGTAGAGTGAGAAGGTTGAACCTGAATCAAAATTTCCTGAAACATCAAAATAGCCTACTGATATGCTGGTAACTGCTGAAGTAGAACGCCACAATCCAACACCCGTCAAAGTAATAACACCCGCAACATTAGTGCGAGATAGAGCGGTTTTATAAGTTGTAGTGTTTGAATAGTTTTGAAATTGGAAAATAGTCGTTCCCCACTCTGTAGGGTTTATTTGTCCAATAGCAGCATAGGTCGCATTACTAGTTCTACCGCTTGCCGCCGAAGAACCATTACCATATAATTGAGTAATTGAATAGTTACTTCCACTATCACTATTCAATCTAAATCCAAAACTAGAGTTAGAACCGCCATCCCAAGTTGCGCTTACAACTAAAATTAGGTCTGTATAAGTGCCACTAATTGATGAAAAACTTACTGTACTTGCTGCGCTACTGAGCGTTGTCGTTGCAATCGGTTCATATGTTTTAGCCATTATGCGCTCGCAATTCCGTATAGGGCGAAGGAACTGTATTGTTGAAAAGAACCAGAAGTGGATGGTGTCATTTTTATAGCCGTTATTGCTGACGTGCTCATCCAAAGACCGCTTCGCAAGCGAATTGAACCTGAACCATTATTATCTATACCCATCAAAGAACGAAATGTTTTGTATTTATTTGTGTTGGCATAATCTAAAATATCTACGACAGTCGTTCCAAATACACTAGCAGAAATTATGCGAATTTGAAGATGAGAATAAGTCGCAGGGATAGAAGTAAACTCAATATATGATGAACCACCACTACCAACAGTTACAGTAGCGATAGACTCATAACTACCAGTGATGCTATAGCGGCTATAGTTCTGAGAAGCCCAGATTCCAAGAATAGGTGCCATTAGGAAATATCTCCTATAACTGTAAACGTATTACTTGCTGTACAAATCACAGATGCTGCTGAGTACTGCGCTCTAAGTTTAGGAGCGGTTGAAGTGGCACCAGTTGAGGTGATAGTTACACCAGAACCTTGAGCAAAGGAAACTTGACCAGCTCCAATCTGTTGCACATTGATGATGTCATTTGCGCTAAAGACTGATGGTGGAACAGTGACAGTAATAGCAGCGGCATTGGATGCCGTAACAATCTTGTCCTTGTCACCAATGACAAGTGTGTATGTGGTACCAGTCTGAGCATTGAAACCAGCAAGGTTGGTACCTGAAGCACCAGTGGCACCTGTAGCACCAGTAGAGCCTGTTGGTCCAGTAGGACCAGTAGGACCAACAATGTTAGGATTGGGCGTAATATCGACAGCCATTATGCAATCTCGCTTCCGAACGCAGTGAACGAACTTGTACCATTTGTTGAATACACGGTAACAACATCTGTAGCATCAATAGTAATACCGCCTGTATAAGTAAATGTAGCACCAGCAGATAGGTTCAAGCCGTATACAACATAGTGTTGATTAGCAAGGGCAGCACCATCTGGGCGCACTGCAATACGAATAACATCAGCCGTAGATGCGTGGGTA
>RGRP01000112.1 GCA_010021145.1 Candidatus Fonsibacter lacus | reverse complement strand
ATGGTGTCCATAATTTTGTGAAATTCAAATAAGGATTTAACTTTTTCATATTCTGATAAAATTCTTACAGATCTTCCCTCAGGACTTTGTAAAAATTCACTATCCTCAAATGCTTTAGGTGGCTTATCCATTAGTGATTAGATTTTTTTGATATTCCCTTGCTTTTAATACTTCTTTATTCCATTTGATCTCGACATCATTCATATAAATAAGATCATCTTTCTTTATATTCTTTTTAGCAACCGCACCACCGGAAAGGCCTAAGGGAAGAAGATTTTCTTTAATGCTTCTTTCAGCTGTAAATAATCGACCACGTGCTGCAAACCCGCCTTCACCATCTAATACATCACCAATTTTAATATCTTTTTTTGCAACACTAACAACGTCTGCGTTAAAGTAATTAGTTTGTCCGGTTGCACGTTTGTCGATTGCAATCACGTACATGGATTGAGCAAGTTCAAGACCAATATAGTGATAGGGTCTCCAGATTGCAGAATAGTTTCCAGATTTATCTGTAATCATTCCATATTCTTTAAAACAATTTTTTGAATATTCATTTTGAGCTTTAATGACGATGTAAACGCCCCATCTTAAATCATTTGGAATATTATTTTTATTTTCATCAATAGATGAAATAACCTCAACTTGTCCTTCAAAATCTAAAACGCCTCCAGCAGATTTTGGAATAAGTTTATTTGCAATGTCATAAACGCCAACTGGAGGATAAGTGAGACCGTTCTTTGGGCATTGTAAGCCCGATGCATTTGTAACTGCTGCCATTTCAATTGAAGATTTATCTCCGGTTGTAAAAGAATTAAACATTTTAGGATTCATTCCAGCTTTCTTTGCCTGTTCATCGGTCATTCCATAATTTTTCCAAACAGTATCAGGAGTAGAGTACTCAAAACTTGGATGGTATTTAGTACCTTTGCCAGCACCGATTACTAAAAAACCATTTAACTTTGCCCATTCAATTTGCTCCATAATAAGTGCAGGCTGATCACCATAAGCCATGCTGTAGATCACGTTATTTTTCTTAGCAAGATCTGATAAATATTTTCCGCAAAGAACATCGGCTTCAACATTCACCATAATAATATTTTTTTTATTATTGATAACTTTAACGGCGTGTTCAGTGCCAATAATAGGATCTCCCGTTGCTTCAATAAAAATATCAATATCTTTTTTTAACGCTTCCTCTAAAGAATTGGTAAATTGTATTTGATCAATTGTCTTTTGACTAAGCCCACTATTTTTACAATTTGATTTTGCTTTATCGATATTAATATCAACGATGGCTGCAATTTTAATTTTTTGTAATTGATTGTATTGAGATAAAAACATGGAAATAAATTTTCCACAGCCAATAAAACAAATAGAAATATCTTTATTTAAACTTTGAAGTTTAGAATATAAATACATTGTAAGTATTTATATTTCTTTTTTTGCTGCTTCTAAAAATTCAGACATTTTTTGTCTGATTTCTGTATCTTGAATATTTTTGCCTTCTAAATCTTTTTTAATTTTTTTAAAAACGTCCTGATCGCCTGCTTCTTGAAAATCTGATTTTATAACTTCAGTAATGTAATTTTTTTTTTGTTCTTCATTAAATTTTAATATGTTTGCAGCCCAAGCAGCTAAAAGCTTATTTCTTTTCGCGTTAATTTTAAATTCAACTTCTTGATCGTTAACGAACTTTCGTTCAAATCCTTTTTCTCTATCATCAAAATTATTCATGAGGTTAATTATAGGCTTAAATTGGTATGGAATAAAGAGTGCGTATATTGATTTGTAAACTTTATTAAAAGTACGATATAATAACTAATGCCTTTAATTATTATAGCGTTATTAGTCATTATTATCGTACTTTTAATTTTACTTTATAGAAAAAAGTAATCTTAATTATCTTTTAGATTTTTCTTCTTTCTTTTCTTTCATTGTTTCACGAAAAGCTTTTCTTTCTTCTGCAGAAAGAACGCCATCCTTATTGGTGTCCATTTTATTAAACATCTCTTCATGCCATTTGAGATATTCAGCCTTCGTGATTGGATCTTTCATTCCCCATTTTGGATGATCTTTTCGGTAATTTTTTTCATCCGCATGAGCAATTGAAAAAGTTCCAAGCAACATAACTGCTAGGATTATTTTAGTTATTGTTTTCATAAGTTACCCCTTTGTTGTTTAAATTAAGTTTATTTAATTTTCAGACTTCTTTGTGTTCTAAAGATTGTAAAATTATAACCTTGTAAAACTTGCTATTTTTATGAGGAATAATCGTTGATTTCAGGTCTTTGGATGACTTATTATATGTTAATTAATCATATAAGTAGGGGACATGACAACATCAAGCAAACATCCAGAAACAATAGGTTTACACGGCGGAGATTATAGAAGCGATACTAGCACAACGTCTGTGGCCGTTCCTATTTATCAAACAACAAGTTATCAATTTAATAACACCGATCATGCAGCAAATTTATTTGCCTTAAAAGAATTTGGAAACATTTACACAAGGATCATGAATCCAACCGTAGATGTTCTTGAAAAAAGGGTGGCTGCTTTGGAGGGCGGAGTTGCAGCTTTAGCAGTTGGATCAGGTCAAGCCGCATCTGCATTTTGTATACAAAATTTATGTAAAGCTGGAGACAATATTGTTGCATCAACAGATTTGTATGGAGGAACAGTAAATTTATTTAAAAATACTTTAAAAGATCAGGGGATTGAAGTTCGTTTTGCAGATCCAATTGATCCTAAAAATTTTGAAAAATTAACCGATGATAAGACAAGAGGATATTATGGAGAGACTTGTCCAAATCCGTATCTGAGAATTTTTCCAATTAAAGAAGCTGCTGAAATTGGTAAAAAATTTGGAATACCATTAATTATGGATAACACTGCATCACCTATCATTTGCAAACCCTTAGAACATGGCGCTGCAAT
>RGRP01000111.1 GCA_010021145.1 Candidatus Fonsibacter lacus | reverse complement strand
AGTTTTTGCGACTGTGATGTCGATTGTATTAGTTATATTTGGTTTAGTTATATTTAATAAAATAGCAGTCCGAGAACTTCCTGACATTGATCCAAGTATTGTAACGGTAAGAACCCTTTACAAGGGAGCCTCAGCAGAAATTGTGGATTCTCAAATTACTCAAAAAATTGAGGATATTGTTGGTGGAACACCTGGTTTAGCTACTATTGATTCTAGAAGCGAAGATGGAAGATCCGTTGTTAGAATGGAATTTGAGCCTGGTGTTAGTGTTGATGAAGCAACAAACGATATTAGAGACAGAGTATCAAGAATTATTGATTTTCTTCCCGATAATGCAGGTCGTCCTGAAATATTTAAAACCTCAGAAGGTAATCAGGTCGCCATATGGTTACGATTAAGAAGCCAAAACTTAAATGATTTAGAACTTAGTGATTATGCAAGTAGATATTTAAAAGATTATTTTTCAAGTGTTGATGGTGTTGGCCAAATAATTTTATCCGGTGAAAAAGAGATATCATTGAGAGTATGGATAAATCCATCAGCTTTATCTGCTAGAGATTTAACAGTTTCTGATATTGAGTCAGTCCTATTAAAAGAAAATATTGAATTACCTGCAGGACGACTAGAATCTAAAAGAATAGATCTTAATATTAAGGTAGATAAAAATTATAAGAACGTTGAAGATTTTAAAAATTTACCCATTAAAAGAGCAAGAGATGGATCTTTAGTAAGACTTAAAGATGTTGCTAGAGTTGAATTAGGACCATTAAATTTAAGAACTTTGTTTAAAGGAAACGGTTTTCCTGTGGTTGGAATTGGAATTTATCAGCAATCAAATTCTAATACTATTGCTGTTGTTGATGGTATTAAAAAAAAATTAACCGAAGTTAAAAAAAATCTTCCCGAAGGAGTTCAGCTAGACGTTGCCTTTGATCGATCTAATTATATTCGCGTTGCTGTTAATGAGGTTTATATAACTTTGTTTATTTCAGTTGTACTTGTTGTCGGTGTTATTTATTTGTTTTTAGGAAACTTAACCTCGGTAATAATACCTACCCTTGCTATCCCCGTCTCTTTAATTTCAACCTTCTTACTAATTTATGCTGCAAATTTTAGTTTAAATTTATTTACTCTAATGGCCCTTGTCATTGCGATTGGTCTGGTTGTTGACGATGCAATTGTAATGCTGGAGAATATTTATAGAAGAGTTGAGGCTGGAGAAACTCCATTAATTGCATCTTACAAAGGAGCAAGCCAAGTTTCCTTTGCAATTATTGCAACAACGGTTGTTTTGATAGCGGTGTTTGTTCCTCTTATCTTTGTAAAAGGAATTGTTGGTAAATTATTTACTGAATTAGCTCTAACTTTATCTTTCTCAATTGTTATTTCTGCGTTTGTTGCTCTTACATTATCTCCTATGCTTGCTTCGAAATATTTGAAATTATCACACTCCAAACCAAATTTTTTAAGAAAGTTTGATACTTACCTAGATAAATTTTCTAATTTTTATTTTGAGACTCTACTTTTGTTACTTTATAAAAAAAAAGAAATTATAATCTTTTTAGTTGGAATTTTAATTTCTGTTATTATTTTATTTAAAATTACTCCTAAAGAGTTAATTCCTCCTGAAGACAGAGGTGTTTTTTATGTGGTAATCCAAGCGCCTGATGGTTCAGGATTTGAATACACTAAAGAAAAAACTGAAAATATTGAAAAGATATTTTTGGGTGACTTAGGAAAAGGACTGTATAGAGAAATTTTAGCAAGAGTTCCTGGATTTCAAAGTGGTATTGATCAAGTAAACACAGGTTTTTTAGTAGTTTTGCTTGAGGATTGGGGAAAACGAAAAAAATTTTCTAATCAAAATTTAGGTGGAATATTTCAGCAATTAAATTCTTTTCCTGGTGTTAAAGCTTTTCCAATTATGCCTCAAGGATTAAGAGGCGGAGCTGGTGAAAAACCAGTTCAATTTGTATTAAAAGGTAACACTTATGAAGAATTAATTAAATGGAAAGAAATATTAAAGACAGAAGTAATAAAAAATAAAAATTTAGTTAACGTAGATGACGATTTAGATTTAACTAAACCTCAATTAAAAATTAAAATTAATACTGATAAAGCCGCAGACTTAGGGGTTTCTATCGACTCCATAGCAAAAACAATTGAGACGATGTTTGGTTCTAAAGAAGTTACAAAATACACAAAAGAAGGAAGAGAATATTCTGTAATGCTACAAGCGGATGTTAAAAATAGACAAGAACCCTCTAATTTAAATAAAGTAGCTGTAAGATCTAGTTCTGGAAAACTAGTCCCGCTTACAAGCGTTGCAACTTTTTATGAGGAATCTACTTATACATCTTTAAACAGATATAACAGACAAAGAGCTGTTACTATTTCTGCAAGACTAGTTGGAAATTATACTATTAGTGAAGCGCTAAATTATTTAGAAAATGTTGCAAAAGAAAAACTGCCACCAACTGCTAGGATTGATTATAAAGGTGAGTCTTTAGAATTTAAAAATACAAGTTCTGATATTTATTTTATTTTCATTCTTGCATTATTTACTGCTTATTTGTCTTTGGCTGCTCAATTTGAAAGCTGGAAGCATCCATTAACTATTATGTTGACCGTTCCTCTTGCTATTCTTGGGGGAATTATTGGACTTTGGATCATTGGTAGTTCATTAAATATTTACAGTCAAATTGCATTAATTGTCTTAATCGGTCTTGCCGCCAAGAATGGTATTTTAATAGTAGAATTTGCAAATCAATTAAGAACTCAAGGTCTGCAATTAAAAGAGGCAATTATTGAATCATGTAGAGTTAGATTAAGACCTATTTTAATGACTTCAGTTGCAACCATCATAGGGGTTGTGCCATTAATTATAGCAACAGGTCCTGGTGCTGCAAGTAGAGCAACTGTTGGTATTGTTATTTTTATG
>RGRP01000012.1 GCA_010021145.1 Candidatus Fonsibacter lacus | reverse complement strand
AAGTTGATGAAATTATTAAATTTCTTAAAGAAGATAAAAGTATAAGATTTCTTGTACTTGCATCTTCAGCAGATAGTGATCCAGGGCCAATTATTAAATCTTTATCAAAAAAAATGAACGATTTGCCAGTCCCATTAGTGATAATTCCAGGCCAGATTTCTGAAAAGGAACTTGATAATTTAATATAAGCTATTGAATTATAAGTCTTATTATAAATGGTAATTACTTTAAGAACAAATCATACTAACTAAATATATACATATGAATATTGATGTGCAGCAGACCCCAAATCCGGACACATTAAAATTTGTGTTAGGTTTAGAGTTAGTGCAAAACGGTTCTATTGAGTTTAAAAGCCAATCTGAGGCTAAAGAATATCCCTTTGTTCAAAAAATATTTGAGCTTGGAGCAGAACTCGTCTTTTTTGGGTCTAATTTTATTTCTGTTAAAAAGAACAGCTCTTTAGAATGGGCGAAAATACTGGAAGAAATTAAAAATATTATCAAAAATGATTTTCCTAAAAATTTTAAAATAATCACTGTAAAAAAAGAGACAAGTGAAAACAAAGATGAGATATATAAAAAAATTGAAGAAGTATTAGAGCTTAAAATCCGACCTGCAGTTGCAATGGATGGAGGCAATATTAGTCTAAGATCTTTTGTGGATGGAGTTGCTGAAGTAGAATTACAAGGTAGCTGTGCAGGCTGTCCTTCTTCTACATTAACTTTAAAACAAGGCGTTGAACGAATGCTCGTTCATTATGTGCCTGAAGTAAAAAGCGTTAGAGCTGTAAGTCTATAATCTAAATTAATATGGAAAAATTTATTTTTAATAAAAAATTAATTAATTTTTTTAAAAAATTAAGAGAAGCAATTTTAAATAATGGTTTTTCCCGTTATATCGTTGAAACAATTTCTCCAACATTAGTATTTTTGTCTTTTATTTTAAAAAATATAAATAAAATTTATTTTTTCTTAATTAAAAAAGTAAATCTTAAAAAAATGTTACCTTATACAATTATTGTTAGTTTAGTTATTTTTACTGCGTTTGTTCCGGAGTTGTTTAAGTCAACAGCGGATAAAAGAAAAATTATTAATAATGAAACAGAAGCTTACTCAACAAACGATCCGACCATTGACCAGATGCTGAAGAAAAGTTTTTTAACAAACGATTCGAAAAAATTAGGTTTAGATTTTCAACAAGTAGTGAGTATCATTAATTTATTCGAGAAGAGTGGCTATAATTTGGAAAAAGTTAGAGAAGGAGAGCCAGTTGCTAATTTCTTTTTGGCAAAATTTCCAGAAGGAATTAGTGAATTAGATAATATTGAACAAAGAAAAAGAATTTTTATACAAATATTATTGCCTATTGTTTTATCAGAGAATGAAAAAATTATTGCTGATCGAAGAAAGTTAACAGCGATCATGAATAGAAAAAGTTTTAAAAAAGACGCTGATTGGTTAAATGAGAAGTTTCAACAATACAAAGTTAAAAATAATAGTGTTAAAGAATTATTAGTTAAAATGGATATTATTCCTCCATCATTAGCTATAGCACAGGCGGCTTACGAAAGTGGTTGGGGTACATCGCGTTTTGCAATCGAAGGTAATGCTTTATTTGGTCAGTGGGGATGGAAAGAAAATAAAGGGATGGTGCCAGAAAATCGAAGTGAAGACGAAAAACATGAGGTTTCAAAGTTCAATCAAATCAGATACGCAGTGAGTGCTTACAAGAATAATTTAAATACCCACCCATTCTATGAAGAATTTCGTATGGAAAGAGCTAAGCAAAGATCAGGAAGATTAAGTGGAACAATATCAGGAGTAAAATTAATTAAATACGTTCATAAATATTCAATTAAAGGCGATGATTATGTTCTTGGTTTAAAGAAAATTATTGAGCAAAATTCATTGCAAGATTTTGATAAAGCAAATTTATTAATTAAAAGATCAGGGTCGATCTAATTTCCATCAACGACAAACTGAAACCCCAACCAGCGCCATTGGTTATCTTTATCTAATAAAGAACAATTAATTCTGCCCGTTCTTGTCGTAAATTTTTTATCCAAGTTTATTCTAATCCAATTTTTTTCAATAAAAGATATTTTCTTTTTACTCCATTCGCCACCATCATTAGCAAAGCAATTAATTTTTTCTAAGTTACTCATTTCTTTAAAAAACTCTATTTCAATTTTTGGAGGATTTTCTGATTTTGAAATAAATTTATTTTCAGGTTTGAAAGATTTAAAAGGAAAAGGTTTAGTATTTAATAACGTTAAAAATCTCTCCGCTTTTCCATAATTTTCATTTACAGGATAACGTGGAAGTTCAAATAAATCTTTTGATTTATCAATGACACCCGAATGTTGTCCAAAAGCTAATTCATAATTAAATTCTTTTACAATTTTTTTAAAAGCAGAGCTATATTCACCAAATGGATAAGAAAAATATTTGGGTCTAAAAGACAATTCTCTTAAGAAATCTTTATGAGATTTTTCTAAATCCTCTCTTATTTCATTTTCAGATTTATTAATTAAATATTCATGAGAAAAACTATGGCCGCCAATAGTTCCAATCTTTGAATTATGAATTTCTCGCACCTGGTCCCAAGTCATGTAATTAGGGTTATTCGCACTGACTTCTCGTGTATTAAAAAAAAGTATAAAAGGTATTTTTCTTTCTTTTAATATTTTCCAACCATTGTCATAAAAAGATCTAAAAGCATCATCAACTGTAATTAAAACTTTTTTAGAGTCATAACTTTTATTTTCAATAAGAATTTTTCTTAATTCATCAATTGAAATAAATTCAATCTTGTTTTGATTAATAATTTCTAATTGTAAGTTAAACTCTTTAAGTCTAACATTAGTTGTTGGATATTTATTTTCTTCAAAACGATGATACATTAATCCAATAATTCCTTTTTCATTTTGATATTCTTGAGAATTAACTGCAGAAAGATTAGCAATTATTAAAAAGGTAATTAAAATAATTCTTTTTATGAATGGAGCCATGAATTCTCGTTTTTGTTCAATCGATTTTACTCTTGGATGTTTAATACTAATCGTAAAGGAAAACAATTCTGACTTTACTTTAGTTAAAGATAAATTCTCAAATAGTGAAAATTTTATAAATATTCTTTTAGATTTCTTTAAAGAAAACAATTTAAAAATAGAAAAGTTAAATTTTTTTATGATTAATTTAGGACCGGGCGGATTTGTAGGTCTTAGAAATATTTTATCTTCGATAAAAAGTATTGCTTTAGTTAAAGAAATAAAAGTGCTTGGATTTAACAATTTTCAAGTTCTAAAAACTACAATTACTAATCAAAGTTATGACAAAGTTGCCTTAGAGGTAAATAATAGATTTTATATTAAGGATTTAAAAAATTGTGACGATTATTATTCAAAATTTACCGTGCAAAACGCTTTAGAAAAAAATAGTGATAAAATAGTTAAATTTTCAAAATTACCTAAATATACATCTAAGAATCTTCAATATATTTTGGATAATAAACTTTTTATTGATAGCAAATTATTCCCCATTTATGAAAATATCTAACAAATATATTTCATTTATTTGTTTTTTTTTATACTTTCAGACCTTCTAATATTTAGAGATTAAAATAATTGTTTAAAAAATTTTATATAAAGACTTTTGGTTGTCAGATGAATGAGTACGATTCTGATAAAATATCTGACTTAATGCAATCTGTTAATTTTGTAAGATCTGAAACTTTAGCAGATGTGGATTGTATTATATTTAACACTTGCCACATTAGAGAGAAAGCAACGGAAAAAGTTTATTCTGATATTGGTAAGATTAAAAAACTCAATCGATCTAAAAAGAAACCCATTTTTGTATTGGCCGGATGTATAGCACAAGCACAAGGGGAGGAGATTTTTAAAAGAACTAACTATGTCGATATTGTTGTTGGTCCACAATCCTATCACCGACTGCCAGAACAGATTAAAAATTTTTCAGAAAGAAAAGAAAATTTTTCCGACATAAATTTTGAATTAATAGAAAAGTTTGACACTTTAGATAATTTAAAATCTTCAAGAAAATCTAAAGTTTCTGAATTTTTAACGATCCAAGAAGGCTGCGATAAATTTTGTTCTTTTTGCGTAGTTCCTTATACAAGAGGCGCTGAATTTTCTAGATCATTTAACAGTATTATAAATGAGGCAAAAAAATTATCTGATAACGGCGTTAGAGAAATTGTTTTACTTGGACAAAATGTTAGTGCTTATAAATTTGTTGATGGAAATAAAACCTATAACCTTGCAAAACTTATAGATGAAATTGCTAAAATTAAATCCATTCATCGAATACGTTTTACCACATCACATCCAAATGACATGGATCAAGAATTAATCGAAGCTTTTAAGTATCAAAAAAAATTAATGCCACAATTACATCTGCCTATTCAATCAGGTTCTAATAAAATTTTAAAATTAATGAATAGAAAACATACAAGAGAATATTATTTAGATTTGATTGCAAAATTTAAAGAAGTAAATTCAGAAATGGAATTTTCTAGTGATTTTATAATTGGTTTTCCAGGTGAGGAAGAAAATGATTTTCAAGATACCCTCAATATAATTAATAAAGTAAACTTTATTAGTTCTTATTCATTTATTTATAGCCAAAGGCCAGGTACTCCAGCCGTTGATCGAGATCAAATATCTTTAGATATATGTAAAGACCGATTATTAAAATTACAGACTTTATTAGGTGATATTCAAATTAAAAACAGCAAACAATTAATAGGAAAAAAAACTGAAATATTAATTGAGAATAAAACTAAAACTCCAGGCCAATTTTTTGGCAGAAGTAAATTTATGCATTCTATTTTTTTTAATTCTGAAAATTGCAATCCAGGAGATTTAGTAGATATCGAAATTACTTCGTGCAATAGCAAAAATCTTTTTGGAGTATTGCAAAAAGAAGAAGCGTTCGTTTGATGAATATATCTAAAATTTCTAGTTCACAGATTGAAATTATTGAAAAAAATAATGATTATTTAAGTTTCTATATAAAAAATAATTTAGTTCTTAGCAAAATTATTGGCGAGTTCGACTCTAATCTTAAGGAAATAGAAAATATTACTAATACAAAAATTAATTTAAGAGGAAACTTAATGATTGTAAGAGGTGACATAAGTAACAGGCAATCCGTTGTTCAAATTATGGACAATCTTATTGCAAAATTTGTGAATACTAACAGTATCGAGAAAGAAGACATAAAGACAATTTTTGACGTAACTAAAATGAATAGAATCGAGGCAAATCCTAATTCAATCTATAACGATAATGATGCAATCAAAACATCAAAAAAAATAATTTTACCAAGATCAGAAAAGCAAAAAATTTACGTAGATGCTTTAAAGAATCATAAAATTGTAATGGCACTAGGACCCGCTGGAACTGGAAAAACCTTTTTAGCGGTTGCAGTCGCGGTTACTTTTTTATTAGAAGATAGAGTTAAAAAAATAATTCTATCAAGACCAGCGGTAGAGGCTGGAGAAAATTTAGGTTTTTTACCAGGAGATATGAAGGATAAAATTGATCCTTATCTTATTCCTCTTTACGATTCTCTTTATGAACTTTTAGGATATGAAAAAATTCAAAGAAAAATAGAAGAGGGAATAATAGAAATTGCACCGCTAGCTTTCATGCGAGGCAGAACACTTAAAGATTCATTTGTCATATTAGATGAAGCTCAGAATGCAACATTCACTCAAATAAAAATGTTTCTAACTAGACTTGGTAATAATTCAACCATGGTAATCAATGGAGATCCATCGCAGGTGGATTTAGCAAAATCAAAAGAGTCAGGACTTTATGAGACTACAAGAATTCTTAAAGATGTTACAGAAATTAAGACCATAAACTTTGATCATAACGACGTGATGCGACATCCTTTGGTTTCTAAAATCGTTAAGGCTTATGATGATTATAAAAAAAAAGAGCCAAATGGTAAAAGTTAATTTAGTTATCGAACATAAGAACTGGAAATCTAGATATCCCAAATTAAATTTGTTTCTAAAAAAAATTATTGAAAAAATTCTATCATCTATTTTTTCATCTCGAGCGATTATCTTTGAAATATCTATTCTTTTAACAGGTGCAAAAAATATGAAGTATCTTAATAAAAAATTTAGAAAGATTAATAAAGATACTGATGTTTTATCTTTTCCTGCTGAGGAGAAAAATTTTTTTAAGAAAGGACTTAAGTCAAAGAAAAAAGTTTATCTTGGGGATATAGCATTAAGTTATCAATATATAGAGTCGATTACTAAAAAACAGAATATAAGTTTTGATGATTATTTTAAAAAAATGTTAGTTCATGGAGTTTTGCATCTTATTGGTTATGAGCATGATTCATTTAAAAAATATAAAAAAATGAATTTATTAGAGCAAAAAATTATTAGAAATATTTAAAAATTAAGATGTCAAAAAAAAATATTTTTTTTAGTTATTTTTTTTTATTATTATTAGGTTCTTTAACTAGTTTTTCTTTACCTCCTTACAATTTTATCTTTATAAATTTTATTACTTACTCTTTGTTTTTGTATCTAATAATTTTATTCAAAGAAAAAAAAACAAAATTATCTAACTTCTTTTTTTTAGGTTTTGCTTTTGGATATGGATATTTTGCAAGTAGTCTTTATTGGGTATCTCACTCATTAACTTTTGATAAGCAGTTAACTTTTCTAATTCCCTTTGCCATATTAGGTTTGCCTATTTTACTTGCCATCTTCTATGGAGCCGCCGTTCTTACAATTCATTCTTTGATAAAAAAAGATTACGTTTTTTTATTAATATTTTCTGTTTCGCTATCCGTATTTGAATATTTACGAGGTATATTATTCACCGGATTTTCTTGGAATTTAATTTCTTATTCATGGAGTTTTTCACTTGAGAGCATTCAAATATTAAAATTTATTGGCACATATACTTTTAATTTTTTTAGCATTCTTATCTTTTCAATTTACTTCAATTCTTTGTGGCCTGTGCAGTTTAAGAAAATACTAATTCACTCTGCTTTCTTGCTTGTCGTTTTAATTTCTAATTATTTATCGGGGAAAATTATAATAAAAAATTCTGAGTTTAATCAGTATAACGATGTTAAAGTAAAAATAGTTCAGCCAAATATTGATATCGCAAAAACTTGGGGCGCTGAAAATGAGAATAGAAATCTAATTTCTTTAATTAATCTTAGTAAAGCTAATAAAGATGAAAAAACTTTAATTGTTTGGCCGGAGGGAATGATCCAGCAAACTAATCCTAAAGATTTATACAAATATAAACAATATTTTAATAAAAATTTTTCTAATAATCATTTAGTTGTTGTTGGTGTAACTAATCCAAGTATTTCAGGTAATAAAATTAATTTTTATAATTCCTTAGTAGTACTTAATAATAATGCTGAAGTTGTTAGCGTTTATAATAAGATCAAACTTGTCCCATTTGGAGAATTTATTCCTTTTGAGAATTTATTAATAAAGTGGGGATTAAAAAAAATTACATTTGGATATAGTTCTTTCTCTTCAGGAAATGAGAGAAAAGAGATTAAAATATTTAACAATTTATCTTTCTTACCATTACTTTGTTATGAAATAATTTATTCTGGAGATCTGAAGCTTAACTCTAAAGATTACAATTTTATAATAAATATTTCAGAGGATGGTTGGTTTGGAGATTCAATTGGTCCTTATCAACACTTAACCCAAGCAGTTTTTAGAGCAGTTGAGCAAGGCGTTCCAATTGTAAGATCTACAAATACAGGCATGTCAGCTTATATTTCTCCAAATGGAAAAATTATGAATTTTTTAGAATTAAACAAATCTGGGTTTATTGATTTAAAATTATTCTTTTTAAAAGAAAAAACCTTGTTTTCTTTATTAGAAAACTACATTTTTTATTTTACAATCTTCTTAAGTATTATATTCGTTATTGCTCTTAGAAAATTAAATAAGAATGGCTAAACAAGATTACATATTTACAAGTGAATCGGTATCAGAGGGGCATCCCGATAAAGTATGCGATATCATATCGGACTCGGTTCTTGATTTATATTTATCTAAATTTCCGGAAAGTAGAGTTGCCTGCGAGACTTTAGTTACTACTAATACTGTAGTGATTGCTGGTGAGGTAAGGGGTCCTGAAATAAAGAGTGATGAAATTGAGAAATTAATTAGATCTCGAGTAAAAGATATTGGTTATGAACAAGAAGGTTTTCATTGGAAAAATTTAAAATTTAATAACTATCTTCATAGTCAATCACAAGACATAGCGGTAGGGGTTGACTCGGCCGGCAACAAAGATGAAGGAGCCGGTGATCAAGGAATTATGTTTGGTTACGCTTGTAATGAAACAAAAGATCTTATGCCAGCACCCATAAGTTATTCTCACAAAGTTTTGCAATTAATGTCAGAGGCAAGAAAATCCGGGAAAGAAAAATTTTTAAGACCTGATTCAAAAAGTCAATTTTCAGTTATTTATGAGAAAGGAAAACCGAAAGGAATTTCTTCAATCGTTGTTTCAACGCAACACGATGAAAGTGTTGATCAGGAAAAAGTAAAAGAGATCGTTCGTCCTTACGTTTTATCAGTTATCCCAAAAGGCTGGATGTGTGATGAGAAACATTTTTATGTAAACCCAACAGGCAGATTTGTGATTGGCGGACCTGATGGAGACACAGGATTAACAGGTCGAAAAATTATCGTTGATACTTATGGTGGTGCAGCACCACATGGCGGCGGAGCCTTTTCAGGAAAAGACCCAACAAAAGTAGATCGATCAGCGGCTTATGTTGCAAGGTATCTTGCAAAAAATATTGTAGCAGCTGGAGTTTCAGAAAAATGTTTAATTCAATTATCTTATGCAATTGGTGTTTCGCAACCGCTTTCAATTTACATCGATCTATTTGACGGAGCAGATAATAAATCAAAAAAAATTGAAGAAATTATTTCTAAGAATTTTAATTTAAGTCCGAGAGGGATTCGTGAGTTATTAAAACTTAACAAACCGATTTATCAAAAAACTGCAGCTTATGGTCATTTTGGTAGACACCCAGAAGATAATGGTTCTTTTAGTTGGGAAAAAACAGATTTAATTAAATATTTTCAATCCAAAGTATAAATTGATTGAGGACAAGAAAAAGATTTTTTTTGGAAGATCAAAATCAAGAGCTTTATCCAAAAGTAAAAAGTTTTTTTATGATAATCATAAAAAAGATTTTCTAGTTAATTTTGAAGAAATTAAATTAGTTAAAAATAAAGATTTTGTTTTAGAAATAGGATTTGGATTAGGTGAAAATTTATTATTTCAGGCAAGTACTTATTTAAAAGATCATTTTATTGGAGTGGATCCTTTTATTAATGGCGTTGCTAATGTTGTACAAAAAGCCAAAGAATTAAATTTAAATAATATTTCAATCTTAGATATACCGGTACAAAAAGTTATAGATAGTTTTTTAGATAATTTTTTTTCAAAAGTTTTTGTTTTATTTCCAGATCCATGGATGAAGAATAGGCAAAAAAAAAGAAGATTATTAAATTATTTATTTTTAGAAAAAATTTTAAAAAAAATGAAAATTAAATCTACATTAATTTTTATAACGGATGATCAGGATTATTTTAATTATGTGGTAAAAGAGATTTCTTTGTTAAAGAAAAAAACAGATGCTTTTGAATATAGTTTGACTAACAAACATCCTATAGTCGATACAAAATACTCAAATAAAGCCAATAAATTAAAAAAAGATATTTATTTTTTAAATCTTGATAAGTTAAAAAATGTAGCATAGATTAAGGGAAATTATTGAAAGTACAGAATGGGCTTAGGCCCATTTTTTTTTACAGGAAACAAAACCAATGTTAAATAATAGAGTCGATACAGTTGAACTGATTAGGATAGTTGACGCTGTAGCAAATGAAAAATCAATCGATAAAGAACTTGTCCTTACTTCTATGGAAGAGGCGATCGAGAAAGCTGCACGAACTCGTTATGGACAAGAAAATAATATTTACGTTTCTATTAATAGAGCGAATGGTCAAATTGAATTAGGCAGAAAATTAAAAGTTGTAGAAAATCCAGCCAATAGTCAAAACGAAATTAGTTTAAAAGAAGCTAAAAAAATCAAAAGCGATATCGCTCTTGATCAAGAAATTTTAGAACCGCTACCACCAATTGATTTTGGTAGAATTGCCGCTCAAGCCGCAAAACAAGTTATTACTCAAAAAGTAAGAGATGCGGAAAGAGAAAAACAATATAACGAATTTAAAGATAAAATTGGTGAAGTTCTTAGCGGAATTGTTAAGAGAATAGAATTTGGAAATATCATTGTTGATTTACAAAAAGCAGAATCAATTATTAAAAGAGACGAGTTAATCCCAAGAGAAAACATAAAAGTAGGTGATCGAGTTAAAGCTTATTGTTATGAAGTTAAAAGAGAAGCAAAAGGCCCACAAATATTTTTATCAAGAGCACATCCTCAGTTTATGGCAAAACTATTTAAACTTGAGGTGCCAGAAATTTATGAGGGAACAATTGAAATTAAATCAGTTGCAAGAGATCCTGGAAGTAGAGCAAAAATTTGTGTTACGTCAAAAGATAAATCTATAGATCCAGTGGGAGCTTGCGTTGGTATGAGAGGAAGCAGAGTGCAAGCAGTGGTGAATGAATTACAAGGTGAAAAAATTGACATCATTCACTGGTCAGAGGATCCAGCAACTCTTGTCATCAATGCATTAGCACCAGCTGAAGTTCAAAAAGTGGTTTTAGATGAAGCTTCAAAAAGAATTGAAGTTGTAATTGATGAAAACAATCTTAGCAAAGCGATTGGTAGAAGAGGACAAAACGTAAGACTGGCTTCTAAGTTAATGAATTATGAAATTGATATTTTAACAGATCAAGAAGAGACAGAAAAAAGACAATCAGAATTTAAAATTAAAACAAAACGATTTATTGAAAGTTTAGAAATTGATGAAATGATGGCTCAGCTTTTAGTGTTAGAAGGATTTTCTTCTATCAAAGAAATCGATGGAGCGCCTTTAGAAGAGATTACCAAAATTGATGGTTTTGATGCAGAGACAGCAAAAGAATTAAAAGAAAGAGCAAAAGAATATTTAGAAACAGAATCTAAAGAAATATCTAATCGAGTAAAAGAGTTAGGCATTCAGGAAGATCTAATGAATCATCCAGGTCTATCCCTTGGAATGCTACTTACTTTAGGTGAAAAAAATATTAAAACTTTAGCAGATTTTGCAGATCTATCTGTTGATGAAATCTTAGGTGGTTACGATGAAGTTAAGGGAAAACGAGTAGAATTTGAGGGAATCCTGCAGAATTTCGATATCATAAGAGCTGAGGCTGAGCGCCTGATTATGAGCGCTAGAGAAAAAGTTTTTAATAAATAATAAACTCGCTTTTAGAAAAAACATGGACGTTAAAGACAAAAAGAAAAAACTTACATTAAAAAACTTTAGTGGTGGAGCAGCAGCTATTTCAAGCTATGCCAAAGGCTCTGGTAATAAGTCAGTATTAGTTGAGAAAAAGAAAAATAGATCAATTGATATTAATCAATCTGTCGAAAAACCAAAAATTTCATCAGCCCCAGAAGATATTGTAAAAGCAAAAACTTTAACAAAAGAGGATACAGCCAAAGCACAAAAATCAGCACAAGAATGGGCAAGAAAGAAGATTCAAGAAGAACTTGAAATAGATAATAGTAAAAAATTAATTAAAAAAACTCACGGTAAAAAAAGAGAATACAAATTAACCTTATCAAAAGCACTTACCGATGCTGACGAAGATGAAAAGACAAGAAGTCTAGCCTCTTTTAAAAGGGCTAGAGAAAAAGAAAAAAAATTAGTTCAAGAAAATGATGATTCTGCAGTCGAAGTAAAAAAAGTTTCTAGAGAAATTTCTGTTCCAAATTTAATTACGATTCAAGAACTTGCAAATAGAATGGCAGAAAAAGCAAGCGCTATTATTAAATTTTTATTTGAAAAGAATGTAAAAGTTACAATCAATCATACAATTGATCGAGATACTGCAGAGTACATCGTTGGTTCATTTGGACATAAAGTTGTAAAAGACAATCAAATTGATGATGAATTATCAAAATTAAAAAAATCAAAAGAAGAAGAGGATACTTTTTCTAGACCACCCGTTGTAACGGTAATGGGTCATGTGGATCATGGTAAAACTTCATTACTGGATGCATTGCGTGAAACAAATGTTGTTGCAACAGAGCATGGTGGAATTACTCAGCACATTGGCGCTTATCAAGTATTTACAGATAATAATAAGTGGATGACATTTATTGACACGCCAGGTCACGCGGCTTTTACTGAAATGCGAGCTAGAGGATCTAAAATTACAGATATTGTTGTTCTTGTAGTCGCCGCAAACGATGGAATTAAACCACAAACGATTGAGGCGATACAGCATGCAAAAGCTGCAAAAGTTCCAATTATTGTTGCAATTAATAAATGCGATATTCACGGGGTTGATAAACAAAAAGTTAGAAACCAATTATTAGAGCATGAACTTGTTGTTGAAGAATTAGGCGGCGATGTTCAGTGTGTTGAAATATCTGCTTTAAAGAAAACGAATTTAGATAAATTAAAAGAAGCAATTATTTTACAAGCTGAAATTTTAAATCACAAAACGAACCCAAATGTGCCAGCGCAAGGCATAGTAATTGAGTCAAAATTAGATAAAGGCAAAGGCCCAGTATCTACAATTTTAATTACAAGAGGAACTTTAAAAAGAGGAGATTTTTTTGTGAGTGGCTTACAGTGGGGAAAAATTAGAGCGATGAATAATTTTAGAGGCGAACTTGTTAATGAAGCAACTCCTTCAATGCCTGTTGAGATTATTGGTTTAACAGGAGTGTCAGAGGCTGGAGATGATTTTTTAGTTTTAGATAGCGAGTCAAAAGCGAAAGAAATAAATGAACATAGAATTGATCAAGGGAAATCTAAAAAAACTAGTGCCCTTCTTAAGAAAAATGATGTTTTTGGTGATGTTAATAAACAAAAAGAATTATCAATTATTATTAAAAGTGATGTGCATGGATCTGCAGAAGCATTGTCAAATGCGATATTAAAAATTCAACACGATGAAGTTAAACCTGTTATTGTTCTATCATCTGTTGGTGCGATAACGGAAACAGATGTTTCTTTAGCAAAAGCTTCTAACGCAGTTTTAATTGGCTTTAATATTAAACCTAATAAAGAAGCAAAAGATCTTGCAACAAAATTAGGGGTTAATGTTTTATATTTTAATATTATTTATGAAGCGATTGAGCACATTACTAAAGCTCTTTCAGGTCTATTAGCGCCAGAAATTAATGAACAAATATTAGGACAGTGTGAAATTCTGCAGGTATTTAAATCTTCCAAAGCTGGAAAGGTTGCAGGTATTAAAGTAACTGAAGGTTCTATTGTTAATAATTCTGATGTCAGAATTGTTAGAGATGGTAGCGTTGTTTACACAGGAAAAATTGTATCTCTTTATAGAGAAAAAAATGAAGTAAAAGAAATTAAAGCAGGATTAGAAGGAGGAGTTGCTTTTAAAGATTTCTTAGATTTTAAAGAAAAAGATATTATTGAAGTATTTTCTGTTGTTCAAAGCGCACGAACTATTAATTAAAAAATCATGAACATTCATTTAAATGATCAGCCTTTTACTCAAAGGCAATTAAGAGTTGGCGAACTGTTAAAACAGTTACTTGGAAATCTATTTATAAAAGAAGAAGTAGCTTTGCCAAATATTAACACTCGAGTGATTACAGTTTCAGAAGTTAGAATGAGCCCAGATTTAAAACATGCAAAAGTGTTCGTAATGCCACTGGGCGGTAAAAATTCTGAGTTTATTTTACAATCTCTGATTAATCACAGCGGCTTAATTAAAAAAGAAATGTCACGTAATTGGAAAAATAAATTTTTACCAAACCTTCATTTTGTATTGGATGAGTCTTTCGATTATGCAGAAAAAATTGAAAAACTAATTATTAAGACTCACGAAAATGATTAATGGTTGGATAAATTTAAACAAACCCAAAGGCTTTAGTTCAGCATATTGTTTAAATATTATTAAGAATAAGTTTAAAAAAATTAAAATAGGTCATGCTGGAACTTTAGAT
>RGRP01000110.1 GCA_010021145.1 Candidatus Fonsibacter lacus | reverse complement strand
CTTGTACACACCGCCCGTCAAGCGATGGAAGTTGGGAGGACCTGAAGGCAGTTGTTGCAAGACGCTGTTTAGGGTTAAACCGATAACTGGCGCTAAGTCGTAACAAGGTAGCCGTACCGGAAGGTGCGGCTGGAACACCTCCTTTCTGGAGCTGTTTGGGATCACGCTTAGGCGTGGCAAAAAACAGTAAATACGATCTTAGTTCTTTTTTATTAAAACGTCCTAACAGTCCGCTATCAATTACATTTATTCGAAAATATTGAGGAGAAAAGCTGCGAGTTCACAAGCTGCGAGCTGCGAGTCGAAAGACCTGAAGCGAAAGCGAAGATCTTAGAGGCAAACCAAGGACTGGCCTACCAGTTATAAGTACCAAGCTCGAAGCTGACAGCTAGAAGCTAGCAGCTAAGAAAGGGGCTTGTAGCTCAGGTGGTTAGAGCGCTACACTGATAATGTAGAGGTCCGTGGTTCGAGTCCACGCAGGCCCACTTGAAGTCAAGTAGGCAAATATCATTAGGCAAAAGGCAAAATGTGCCTACTGTATATTGCCAATTGCCTACTGAAATAAGGGGGATTAGCTCAGCTGGCTAGAGCGCCTGCTTTGCAAGCAGGAGGTCATCGGTTCGACTCCGATATTCTCCACAGGTGCAGTTGACAATGAACAATTGGCAATTGACAATCAGAAAAGGAAGAAGAAAATCAAAGCCGGAAGGGTTTTGAGAAAGTTTATTGAAAGATAATGACAGTAGAGCTAGTAGCTATAAGCTAGGGGCTCAGAGCTGATTAATTATCGCGTTGTTGATACCACAGGATAGTAAGAGCAGATAAGCCATCTGCCTACGATGATAGTGGAGGTTATTGACAAAGGAGTTCATTGACATATTGGAAGAAGAGTAGATAGTAAGAATTATTAAGAGAAATCTTAATGGTTTAAATATTAAGCAATTTGGTTTAGAGTAATCTGAATCAAATTAGCGAGCATATAGGTAATGGGGGCTAGTATTGAAATATACTAGTCTTAATTAAAAGAGAAGTAAATAAGGGCGTATGGGGAATGCCTAGGCTCTCAGAGGCGAAGAAGGACGTGATAAGCTGCGAAAAGCTGCGGGGATTGGCAAATACGAATTGATCCGCAGGTGTCCGAATGGGGCAACCCACCATGCTGAAGGCGTGGTACACCGCAAGGTGAGCAAACCCAGGGAACTGAAACATCTAAGTACCTGGAGGAAGAGAAAACAATAGTGATTGCGCCAGTAGTGGCGAGCGAACGCGCAAGAGCCCAAACCTACCCAGTTACGGCTGGTTAGGGGTTATAGGACCACATAATTGAGTTACAAAAAAATTGAACGGTATGGGAAAGCCGGCCACAGAGGGTGATAGCCCCGTAAATGTAAATTTGTAATAAGAGGTGGTATCCTGAGTAGGGCGGGGTCGGAGACGCCCCGTTTGAATTTGCCGGCACCATCCGGTAAGGCTAAATACTACTGAGAGACCGATAGTGAACCAGTACTGTGAAGGAAAGGTGAAAAGAACCGTGAATAACGGGGTGAAATAGAACCTGAAACCGTACGCCTACAAGCGGTCAGAGCTCCTTCGTGGAGTGATGGCGTGCCTTTTGCATAATGAGCCTACGAGTTACTGTCACTGGCGAGGTTAAGGACTTTGAAGTCCGCAGCCGGAGCGAAAGCGAGTCTGAATAGGGCGCATAGTCAGTGGGAGTAGACGCGAAACTTTGTGATCTACCCTTGGTCAGGATGAAGTGGGGGTAACACCCCATGGAGGTCCGAACTAGTAAACGTTGAAAAGTTTTTGGATGAACTGAGGGTAGGGGTGAAAGGCTAATCAAACTGAGAAATAGCTCGTACTCCCCGAAATGCCTTTAGGGGCAGCGTGGAAGTTAAGTTTAATAGAGGTAGAGCTACCAATAGGACTAGGGGGAGTCACATCCTACCAAATCCTGATGAACTCCGAATGCTATTAAATATATTCCGCAGAGAGGGCATGGGTGCTAAGGTCCGTGTCCGAGAGGGAAAGAACCCAGACCAACAGCTAAGGTCCCCAAATCTACACTAAGTTGAACTAAGGTGGTCCAGTTGCTTTGACAGCCAGGATGTTTGCTTGGAAGCAGCAATTCATTTAAAGAGTGCGTAACAGCTCACTGGTCGAGCGACAGGGCATCAATAATAATCGGGCATTAAGTGTAGTACCGAAGCTTTGGATAGTAGTAATACTGTGGTAGGGGAGCATTCTATTCAGCGGAGAAGTCGTCTGGTAATGGACGGTGGAGCGGATAGAAAAGCAAATGTAGGCATAAGTAACGATAAGACGGGTGAGAACCCCGTCCACCGATAGACTAAGGGTTCCGCGGCAATGTCAATCAGCCGCGGGTAAGTCGGGTCCTAAGGCAAAGCCGAAAGGCGAAGTTGATGGCCAACTGGTTAATATTCCAGTACTACCTTATTGAGCGAAGTGGAGAAGGAGCAGTGACAACTCCGCGCCCTGACGAAAGTGGGCGTTGAAAGGCGTAGGTATATCAGATATAGGCAAATCCGTATTTGATGCTGAAACCCAATAGTACGAGGAGGCTTCGGCCGAATTGATAGAGAGTGTAATCAGACTTCCGAGAAAATCCGCTAGCGTTAATTGATAAGGTACCCGTACCGCAAACCGACACAGGTAGTCAAGGAGAGAATCCTGAGGTGCTCGAGTGAGTCGTGGCTAAGGAACTAGGCAAATTAACCCTGTAACTTCGGGAAAAGGGGTGCCCTTCAGCAATGGAGGGTCGCAGAGAAATGGCCCAGGCGACTGTTTAACAAAAACACATGGCTATGCGAAATCGAAAGATGAGGTATATGGCCTGACACCTGCCCGGTGCTGGAAGGTTAAGGGGGGAAGTTAGTGCGCAAGTGCGAAGCTTTGAACTGAAGCCCCAGTAAACGGCGGCCGTAACTATAACGGTCCTAAGGTAGCGAAATTCCTTGTCGGGTAAGTTCCGACCTGCA
>RGRP01000109.1 GCA_010021145.1 Candidatus Fonsibacter lacus | reverse complement strand
GTTCAAGAAAGTCATAGGCTTGTAAGATCATGTAATTAAACTCTAAAAAACTTAAAGACTGTTCTCTATCTAGACGAAGTTTAACGCTATCAAAAGTTAACATTTTATTAATAGTAAAATGTTTTCCGTAATCTCTTAAAAAATTTATATAATTAATTTTAGTTAGCCATTTTTCATTATTTAAAAAAACAAATTTATTACTACCTTTACTACTTAAAAATTTATTAAAAACTTTTTTAATCCCAGAAGTATTTTTTTTAATTTCTGCACTTGTTAAAATTTTTCTACTCTCTTCTTTGCCAGAAGGATCTCCCACCATCGTAGTGCCCCCTCCTAATAAAACGATTGGCGTATGACCAAATTGTTGAAACAGTCTAAGACACATGATTTGTACTAAGCTACCAACGTGTAGGCTTGGAGCGGTACAATCAAAACCGATATATAATTTAATTTTTTTATTATCTAAAAGTTTATTTAGATTATCTAAATCAGTGCACTGATTAAAATATCCTCGTTGTTGAAAGGTTTTGATAAGATTCTGATTCATTCAATAAGATAGTATTATACAAAATTAAATATTATTAAATCTATATAAAATGAGTAAATACATTTCTTTAGGAACCATGAGTGGTACTTCCATGGATGGAATTGATCTTTCCATTATAAATTCCGACGGAGAAACCAACACTTTAATTATTGATAATTTTTTTTCTGAATACGGTTCAGATTTTAAAAAAGAATTAATAAATATTAGAAAAGAAGTTTTACAAAAAGACGATTTAACCTCAAAAAAAGCACTGATCAATGATTTATCTCGGAAGATTACATTGCTTCATGTTGAAGCTATTCAAGAATTTTTAAAGAAGAACTCTACAATCAAGCTAGATTTAATTGGTTATCATGGTCACACATTAATTCATAAACCTGAACAGGGATTTACTTTTCAATTAGGCAACCCTGAATTAATGGCACAGTTATTAAAAACTAAAGTTGTTTTTAATTTTAGAGATAATGACATTAAAAATAAAGGACAGGGCGCCCCCTTAGTCACACTTTATCACGGACAAATTTTAAAAAATTTAAATTTAGTAAATAGAGGGGTGATTATTAATATCGGTGGGATTGCAAATGGTAGTTATTTTGAAAATTCAGTTATTCATTCTAATGATATTGGGCCTGGAAACTGCCTGTTAGACCAATGGATTAGATTAAATTCAAAAGATTTAGAATTTGATAGAGAAGGAAACATTTCAGAAAAAGGTGAAGTTCATTCCTTAATGCAAGAAGATTTTTTAAATCATTACAGCTACCATGATAAAAAGAAATCATTAGATATTACTGATTTTAATATTGCTCAATTTAGAGGTCTTAAATTAGAAGATGGCGCTGCAACTCTTGTAAGTGTTACTGCAAATTTAATAGCAAATTTTGTAAAAAATATTAAAGAAAAAAAAGATAAAATTATTTTAGCTGGTGGCGGTAGAAAAAATAAAACTTTAATTAAATTTCTATCAAAACAACTAAATTTAAAAGTTGAATCCATAGATCAGTATAAACTTGCTGGTGATTTTATTGAATCTCAAGCCTTTGCTTATCTTGCAATAAGAAGTTATGAGAAAAAACATTTATCACTTCCAACAACAACTGGTGTAAGTAAACCGGTAACGGGCGGGATTGTTTATTCTAACTAAAATCTAGATTCTTTTTTAATATACTTTTCAATCGCACTACAAAATTCTTTATCTTTACCTGCAAAGAAATGATTAGCACCTTCAATTTTAACAAAATCTACATTAATACTTTTTTGATTTTTAAGTTTAGTTTCTAAAGTCTTTGTTGCATCGGTTGGAACTAATTGATCATTAGATGCATATAAAACCATACCCGAAGAAGGACAGGGTGCTAAGAAATTAAAATCATAAATATTTGGTTGCGGACAAACTGCTATAAATCGATAAATCTCAGGTCTTCTCATTAGTAATTGCATGCAAATTAATGAACCGAATGAAAAACCAACAATCCAACTTTCATTCGTGTTAGGATTTTGTCTTTGTATCCAATCTAAAACTGCTGCGGCATCTGATAATTCTCCCTGACCATTATCAAATTTACCTTCACTCTTACCAACGCCTCTAAAATTAAAACGACAAACTGAAAATCCATTTTTAAGAAATGTATGAAATGCATTGTACACTACTTTATTATTCATCGTACCACCGTATTCTGGATGCGGATGAAGAATTAGAACGGTTGGAGCGGTTGAACTTTTGCCTTGAACGTATTTAGCTTCTAGTTTTCCGTCTGGTCCATTAATAAAAGTTCCTGCTGGATTAACTATGCTCATAGAATTTTGAAGAATTATTATTTTAACAAGCGGCTCTTATACCATAAAAGCTAATCACTTTTGGTTTTTTTTTAAAGTTGACTAAATTAGTAGGAATAGCTAAATTTATTAATAATTAATCATTAATTTACAATGAAACTAACAGCAAAAGGTAGATACGCTGTAATGGCGATGGCTGACCTTGCTACTTTTAATAAGCAGCAAAAACCGGTTAGTCTGAATGATATCTCAATAAGACAGGGCATATCCCTTTCTTTTCTAGAGCAGTTATTTTTAAAGTTAAAAAAGAAAGATTTAGTTACGAGCGTTAGAGGAAATCTAGGCGGATACAAACTTTCAAGAGATCCAAATAAAATTCATCTTTCATCAATCATTGAGGCGGTGAATGAAGATATCAAAACTACAAAGTGTAAATTAAAATCAAAAAAAGGCTGCACGGGTAAAACAACTAAATGTGTTACGCATAATCTTTGGGATGGTCTATCCAGACACATTAATAACTATTTTACGTCTGTTACATTATCTGATGTTTTAGAGAATAAAATTCCAAGAAATATTCCATTTGAAAATTCAGTAAATCAATCACAAGGAATGAATAGATGATTTATTTTGATTATAACGCTACAGCACCCTTACATAAGAATGTAATTAAAAA
>RGRP01000108.1 GCA_010021145.1 Candidatus Fonsibacter lacus | reverse complement strand
GCATGCATTAATAACATACGACCAATTCTTTCTTCTTTTCCAGTTGATGCGTTAAGTACGCCTGTACCTGTCGATAATGTCCCAGAATAAATTCTAATAAAAGTTAAAGATCCAACGAATGGATCGTTTGCTATTTTAAAAGCTAAAGCTGAAAACGGTTCTGCATCATTACATTTTCTAACTAGTTCTTCTTCAGAATTTGGTTTTGTTCCTTTAACCTGACCAACATCCTTAGGGCTTGGTAAAAAATCTACTACAGCATCTAAAATTAATTGAACTCCTTTATTTTTAAAAGCAGCTCCACAAATTATTGGAACAAAAGCAAAAGAAATAGTTCCTTTTCTAATACATGCTTTTAATTCTGCTTCTGATGGATCCTTACCGTTAAGATAATTTTCCATTACTTTTTCATCTTGCTCAACTGCAAGTTCTACTAATTCTTTTCTATATTTAACTGCTTGTTCTTTAAGATCTGCTGGAATTTCAACATAATCAAATTTTGCTCCTAAACTCTCATCTTGCCAAACGACACCTTTCATTGCCACAAGATCAACAACTCCTTTAAATGTACTTTCAATACCGATTGGAAGCTGAAGGACCATAGGAGTGGCTCCTAAACGCTCTTTGATCATATCAACACACATGAAAAAATTTGCTCCTGTTCTGTCTAATTTGTTAACAAAACAAATTCTTGGCACTTTATATTTATCTGCTTGTCTCCATACTGTTTCAGATTGAGGCTCAACTCCTGCAACGCCATCAAAACAAGCGACTGCTCCGTCTAAAACTTTTAATGATCTTTCAACTTCGATAGTAAAATCGACGTGCCCAGGTGTGTCTATAATGTTAATTCTATGACCTTTCCAAAAACAAGTTGTTGCTGCTGATGTAATTGTAATACCTCTTTCTTGTTCTTGTTCCATCCAATCCATAGTAGCGGCACCGTCATGGACTTCGCCAATTTTATGGGCTTTACCAGTGTAATACAAAATTCTTTCTGTGGTAGTAGTTTTTCCTGCATCTATATGAGCAGCGATACCTATGTTTCTATATTTATCTATTGGATATTTTTCGCTCATAAATTTACCATCTAAAATGCGCAAAAGCTTTATTTGCTTCTGCCATTTTGTGAGTGTCTTCTCTTTTTTTTATTGCTGAACCTTTATTTGATGCAGCGTCTAATAGTTCCTTGAGTAATTTTTCTTGCATACTTTTATCTGTTCTTTTTCTTGAAGCATCTATTAACCAACGTATTGCTAAAGCTTGAGCTCTGTCAGCTCTAACATCTACTGGAACTTGGTACGTTGCTCCTCCAACTCTTCTTGATTTAACTTCTAAATTTGGTTTTACATTTTTAAGAGCATCATTAAAAACTTTGATTGGATCATCATTTGTTTTAGCTTTAATTAATTCAAGAGTTTTGTATAAAATTTTTTCAGCAACTGTTTTTTTTCCTTGGTACATTAAAGAATTCATAAATTTTGTAACAACTTTAGATTTGTAAACAGGATCTGGACTTACATCTCTCTTTGTTTGTTTTCTTCGTCGTGACATAATTATTTAGGTCTCTTAGCTCCGTATTTAGATCTTTGTTGTTTCATTTTTGTAACGCCTTGAGTATCAAGAACTCCTCGAATTGTATGATAGCGAACTCCTGGTAAATCTTTAACCCTTCCGCCTCTAATCATAACTACTGAGTGCTCTTGTAAGTTATGACCTTCTCCAGGAATATAACTAGTTACTTCAAATCCGTTAGATAAACGAACTCGAGCGACTTTACGTAATGCTGAGTTAGGTTTTTTTGGAGTCGTTGTATAAACTCTAGTGCACACTCCACGTTTTTGAGGTGATGCTTCCAGTGCAGGAACTTTATTCCTAACTTTTGGTTTAACTCTTCCTCGTTTAACGAGTTGATTAATCGTTGGCATAATTTTAAAAAAATTTTAACTATTTAAGGATAGAAAATAAGGTCGGAACCTAAAATCTGGTAGGAGTTTAAGTGCTCGAGAGCCTTACTTGCTACCTTAAAAAGTGTGGGCATAATACTTAAATTATGCGAAAGGTCAAATTGTAGTTGTATAAAAAATTATCGAATTAATATTGAAAAACTTAGCTAATTATTACTTAGTAGCTTCTAATTGTTCTGGAGCTTTTGCTTTACTGTTTTGAAGCTCCATGTCTCTTTCGCGAGCAATTTTAGAGTATTTAAATGTGCTATCTCCTGTTCCAGCAGGTATTAATCTTCCAACGATAACGTTTTCTTTTAAGCCATGAAGTACATCAACTTTACCTTTAATTGCTGCCTCAGTAAGAACTCTTGTTGTTTCTTGGAATGAAGCTGCGGAAATAAATGATTTAGTCTGCAATGAAGCCTTTGTAATTCCTAATAGCACTGGATCAACTTTTGCAGGAGCTTTTCCTTCAGAAACTAATTTTTTATTCAATTCATCAAGATCAATTTTATCAACTAATTCTCCTACTAAGAATGGTGTGTCTCCTGAAGCTTTAATTTCAACTTTTCTTAACATCTGTCTAACGATGACTTCGATGTGTTTGTCATTAATGATAACCCCTTGTAATCGATAAACTTCTTGAACTTCATCTATAAAATAATTTGCAAGAGCTTCTACTCCTAAAATTCTTAAAATATCATGAGGAGCTGGACTTCCGTCTAATAAATATTCTCCTTTTTTAATTTCTTCTCCTGGATTAAAGTTAACTTGTTTACCTTTTGGAATTAAATATGATGATTCAATTCCAGCTTTTGATTTAATTGTAATTTTAAGTTTTCCTCTAACTTCTTTTCCAAACTCAATTTTGCCATCGTTCTCAGCAATAATGGCTCCTTCTTTAGGCTTTCTTGCTTCAAACAATTCAGCAACTCTTGGTAATCCTCCAGTAATATCTTTTGTTTTAGAAGTTGCTTTAGGCAGTCGAGCCAATACGTCTCCTGCATTAACTTTATCTCCATCTTCAACTGATAAAATTGTTTCTGGAACAAGATAATATCTTGCTTCATTATCATCTGCT
>RGRP01000107.1 GCA_010021145.1 Candidatus Fonsibacter lacus | reverse complement strand
GCTTCCATAACCATTTGAGAAGGAAGTCCAAATTTATCTTTCCAACCTAAACGATTGCAGTGTTCAATAGCAAAAAAATAAATTGCGTAATGAATAGGCTTCACTTTGTCAGGATTATCAAACGCCCAGTTACAGAAGTTTCTACTTAAATCATAACTATTCATTATATAATGTAAATTAAATGTTTAACACTAACACATACCTTTCTTGTTCCTGTTACCATTTTTGTTTTTGTAGCATCAAAATAAGGATAAAACTCATTTAACTCAATAAATTCATATTTTTTTTGCTCTGCATAGTATAAATGATTCACAACCTCTTCATACGTTTCTTTTACTGAAAGACTACAATTGTTAAAATAAATTTCTGCCATAACTAAAATTTTTAATACATAAAAAAACCCCTTAAACTCCCGTGCATCCTACCTCACGTTCATTTAAAGGGTTAAATAATTCCTTTCGAGTTTATAATGTAGGATGAACTCGTCTGCAAATATAACGATATTTACTTATAATAAGTTGCTTCAGTAAATAAATATTCTTCGTTTAACAATTTGCGCTTTATATCCTGTAGTTCAGTAGTGTTTTTACACTCTAAAATATCGGTGATTAACTGAGAGCCGTTGTATTTCTTTTCGTCTTTTTCTATCAAATCAACGTGAATCTTCTTTGGTTCGTAGAATATTTCACGATATTCTTTTACGTTGTGTAAATACAATTCGTCTTTGAATCGTGTGTAAGCGTGATGCTTCTTTATTCCGTTGTTTATTGCATATCGCAATATGCGATTATTAGTTATTATTAGTTGTTATTAGTTCTACTTTGTGAATAATCTTTTCCCACACGTCAGCTTTTCGTTTAGCATCTTCAGGTGAATTAGCTTGTACAATTTTATACGATAGTTCTTTCTTACTTCCGTAAGTAAACCATATCCAAACTTTATAAGTTTTCATCGCCTTGTTGAATAGGAACTCTTAAACCATAAGATAAATCAAACCAACCAAACGCTTTCAATGCGTGGTGTTTAGTATAACGAAAATGCTCTTTTGCTTCTTTTAACCACCACTCTTTGAACTCTACATACTTTTCGTAGCTTATTTCATTCGTGTACCAATTTTCCTCTTTTTCGTACAGGTCAGTTGGTAGGTTAGCCATTTCTAACTGCTTTTTAATAGCAGCTAAAACGAACGCATCATTTGTTGGATATTTTCTTTTTCTCATATCTAAAAACTTTTTGTTTTGTGTCTATGTTTATCGTGTATTCTTTAGCCTTACATACTGCTAAATACAATTCAAAATTGAAATTCCCGTTTCTTTTCCAGTATTCAATTTGTTTAAGTAGTGTCATCATATCCAATAGTTTAAATAATCGTTGTCATAATCCTATAAAAACACGGATGGATTCGTCTTTTGGTAATTAACTAACTCCTCCTCTAAATAGTCTAACATTGCTTCCGATAACACGAATTTAGTAATAGGTTCTACGTCACTCCAACACTCCGATTGAATAATACTACCTAACTCTACTTCGTTACTATATGCATCAAGTCCGTAATTAGCTACTACGTAAAAAGTCAAACCTTCGTCTTCCCAATTAAACGTAACTACTCTTTCTTGACTTACAAAGCTGTGTTCTATGTAAAAATTCTCTAAATTCATTTTCTTTGATTTAAGGCATTATTAATTAAGTAGTAATATGATTACACCAAACACTACGATAAAAGCCGTTAAAGGGGCTAAAAAGTGGCTTAAAAACGATTTATGCTCACTTGTTCTTGGTAAAAAGTTTTCTAATCTCATTTCTTTATAAGTTTTAATAGTTGTTCAATAGACCAATCAAGTAACGCTTCAGGCTTTTCCATTGGTTGCAACGCTTGACCTACGGCTGTTTGTTGGTAGGCTAAGTCTTTTCTTCGTGTTTTTGTTGTTTTCATAATGTTTTTATCAATTAGTTATATGCAAATATAATACTTATTTACAAACTACAAACATTTTTAGTAAAATATTTTAAATTATTTTTTCTTAGGCATAAAAAAAGGCGATATTTCTACCGCCTAATCTTAATTAACACATTATGAAAGTACAAATCTACAAAGGAAATTTCATACTATCAATGTTTCTTATGGCACTATAGGTATTTTCGCCTTTTAAACTTGCGTATTCAATAGTTAATATTCTACCGCCTACAGGTTTCATAGGAGCGCCACGTTCTACGTGCCATCCGTATGCGCCATCCGTAACGATGTCCGTGATTCGATAAGTTTTCACGCTACCAAAGGATATTACTTTAACCATAAACAAATTCATTCAATGATTACGGGAACGTACAAAGAAGAGTATATGGATGGCGCGTATGGTTGGCACGTTGAACGAGGCGCACCTATGAAGCCAGTAGGCGGTAGAATATTGACTATTGATTACGCGCGAAGTTTAGAAAACGGAGATACTTTTGTCAGAAGTATTGATAGTATGAAATTTCCTTTGTAGATTTGTTCTTTCATAATGGGTTAATTAGAATTAGGCGGTAGAAATATCGCCTTTTTTTATGCTTATACGTAGTTTTATTAGTTTTATCTACGTAGTTTTACGTATACATACTACGTATTTTTACTTAATTTATAATATTTGTATATAATAATTGTTAGTAGAATGTTGAAAGTGTATATCTTTGGTCTATAATTAAAAACAAAAGATATGAAAACAACGACTTACACTTATGAAACTTCTAAAGGTACTAACGTAGAAACTTTTACTTCTAATGGTTATGTTACTTTAACTCAAAACGGATTATTTAAATACGAACATCATTTCGGAGACCTTATGTTAAACTTACAAGAACAAATGTTAGTTAACGAATTAAACGAAAAAAACATTTATTATACTAAATCAACTGAATATAATTATTAATTAAACAAGGGGTGCGACTTGGTAACGCACATTAATTTTAACCCTATGAAAACAACAAAAACACGAAGAAAAGACTTAGCTTACCAGCAAACTAAAGTAAGTCAAGCATTAAACCCAATGGAAAAGCCCGAAGCGTTACTTGATTGGTCTATTGAACAACTATTAAAACTT
>RGRP01000106.1 GCA_010021145.1 Candidatus Fonsibacter lacus | reverse complement strand
GATGCCGACTGCAACTGGCAGGCGCCCGTGGCTATGCCAACCGATGGAAAAATGTATAGTTGGGACGAGGCCGCACAGTCGTGGGTCGAGGTTCCCAAGGAGTAATGGATCATGGCCGTAGTTAAAATATCGCAACTGCCTGACGCGTCTTTACCGCTGTCTGGCGGCGAATCCGTCCCGATGGTGCAAAACGGAATCACCGTTAAGGCGCCGTCTGCCCAAATGGATGGCGGTATAAACGTCCTGTCTTACTTCTCGGCAGCGCAAGTTACCAAGATTAAGAACGGCACTACGGACTTCGACTGCTCGTCTGGAATACAGGCAGCGATTGCTACAGGTCGGCGCGTGTATATGCCGAAAGGCTTGTACAAGTGCAACGTCAACATCACCAATCGCACGATCATTTATGGCGATGGTTCAACGGCAACTTTGTTGAAGCCGTGGAGCGATTCCATCGCTATTATGACCTACAAGTACGCAGCGATGAGCAATCCGGCTCCGCTCGACTTCTGGACTTATCACAGCGAAATCCGCGACATTGGATTTCAGTTTAATACCGCACAAGTCGGCGTAGGGTTTACCTTTTCGCAGACCACCATGGCGGCTCCGCCGATCCAGAACTGGGACACAGCCACAAGTGGTGCATTAACAGCGGCTGGCCCTGCCGACCAATACAGCAACAACGTCAGTTTTTACAACTGCCACTTTTACGGCTTGGAAAAGGGCGTGTTGTTCCCCGACGGCAACATCGGCACGGAATTCTATTCCTGCGGATTTAGCAATAACTATTACGGCGTTTACACCATTAACAACAAGTATGGTGGTGACGCAATGCACGCCGGTAATAAGTATTTTTACGGCGGAATGTTTACCGGCAACTTTGTTGGCGTATACATCAACGATCACTCAACTTATGGCGCGGTTAACTTCTACGGCACCATTTTTGAGGTCAACAAGATTGCCATGTATGCGTATAACACGCAGTGGCAAGTCTGCCCCATAGCACTGTATGGGTGTTGGTTTGAGTTCAATGGACTGACGCTTGATGGCGTGCCAGAAAACGTCAACATTGATTCGTGGGCAGGCGCAGTACGCACTGTTGTCGCAAAGCCAAAGCGTTCATGGATATTCGAGGGCGACCGCGCAAACGTCACGTTTGATAAATGCGGCGTTGTTTCGGACATTAACTGCGCTGCTGTTAATTCGCAAATATCAATTCGTGATTGCCAGACCGAACGTATTGTTGGCACTTACTCTGGCGGAAGCTGCACCGTTGACTCTACGTCGTTAATTATTAACGACTCGCCGCGATCTGAAGGCGGGCTGCTCGTTGATGATCGCGTTATTACAACGGGATACGTTCGCATAGGATTGCCGTCGATAGATGATTTGTACGGGCCATTCCAGCCGGTGCGTGCGCGTTCACGGTATTTTTACGTTGATGAACGGTCCGGTATTGTCCCGAACATGAAGAGCCTAGTGGCGTCTGAGACGTTCACGGCTCCGTATACGCTTAAAGATGGAACGGGCGCGGCCCCGCTTACCGGAACTATTGTTCAAGACGGTAGGTTATTCAAAACGTGTAATGAATTTACGGACGCATCGTTTACTACTGCGGAATTTAGCGGTATGTACGATACGCAAGTTGGCGCAGCCGCAGGATGGTATGTCTTTACGATTGATATAAAGGTATTTACCTGCGCCGATCTTAACAACCTTAAATTCTATTTTTGGAATCAAAACCAAGGCGGCGAGTTTGCTTCAATGGTGTACGAAGCGCGGGTTCCTGCGCTGAACAAGTGGTACACCATGACAGCGTATGCGTACTTGCCGAATCCGCTGACTTACAAAATGTATTTCGACGTGCAAGGCCCGACTGCGGGCGGCACGAATACAGTTTGGAGATTGTCCGCGTTTCAAGCGCATAGATTTGACACGCTGGATGAATGCGTGTCGTTCATCAAGGCGGGCGCATATTCTTACAGCGGATTGACGCTGGACAGCACTGCGAATCGTATTCGTGCGGATTTTACGAATGCGACCATTTCTGATCGCACGTTGTTCCAAACGCTTACGCCGAACAGTGCAACTCGATTGGGGGCGATTCCGAACGGGTCATCCACCTCCAGCACGTTTAATTTGCTGAACAGCAGTTCGGCAACAAACTGTGGCATCGGGCAGCTTGCCATGGATAACGTGTCTGCTCGGTTCGCGGCTACGCGTACCGGAAGCGGCTCGTTTTTGCCCCTTGAACTGCGAACCAGCGACCTTAACCGATTCCGTATTGACGTTAATGGAGAAGTGGGCATCGGCACGGAAACGGCTGGCGGCACGACGACCCAAGCAAACACTCAGCTTTATAACGGCGGTGTTTACAAGGCCAGTGCTGGCGTAGCGCGGGTATATGGCACAGGCGGTACATTCCCTGCAACGACGACCTCTGCAGCGCAGGTATTCCGATCTGACGTTGCCACGGAAGCCGCCGCATTTACGCTGCCTGCGCTAAACCACTTTTTTGCCGTAGGCACAGGACTTGGCGCAGGGTCTTCCCTGACCAACGAATATGCGTTCCACGGAAACCTTGCGGCTGGCACGGGCAAGTGGAACTTCTACGGTGGCGGCACCGCCCGTAACTACTTTGCGGGTGGTGTCGAAGTCGTATCCGGCGCAACCAACATGACAAGCGGGTTTACCCATATCCCGTCGGCAGCAGGTGCCCCAACAGGCGCCCCGACGAACCCGTCTGGAAACGTGCCGATGTATTACGACAGCACGAACAATAAGATTTACGTTTATAGCGGCGGCACTTGGCGCTCGACTGCGGCGCTCACTTAATGGAGCAATAAGATGGTTACTTGGAAAATTGATGATGTTTTCGTTAATCCGCAGGACGGCGAGCGTTCTGACGTTGTGGTGACGGTGGCATGGCGTTGTGCGGCAGAACAGGACGGCGTGACCGTTTACAACTGCGGCGTAACCAGCCTTGCCCCGCCCAAAGACTCGTTTGTCCCGTTCTCCCAACTTACCGAAGACATGGTACTGAACTGGGTTTGGGAAAACGGGATCGACAAATCAACC
>RGRP01000105.1 GCA_010021145.1 Candidatus Fonsibacter lacus | reverse complement strand
CGTGTATGTGGCTGAAGGGGACTATTACTTCGACATATTAGAGCGGCAGGAATACGGACGCGCTGCGTTTAATGCGATTTACCGTGGCACTCAGTGTCATAGTGTGCATAACAAGTCCCGACGAATAGAGGCTGCGACCTTTTTCGATGAGAACCGGGCGGCGCTCGGGTCAAGGCTGCTGACGGGCCTGACGTATGCCGCAGGCGAGTCGGTATTGGTCGCCAAGGGCAATCAAGCGCACGCGAACAAGTGGCGCGACCATAGGCCGCAAGGGGTGCCGGGTGATGTATCCCCTTGGATACACCACGCCGAGCGGATGCTGCCGAACGTCGCCGAGCGCGAACACGTTTTTAACGTACTGGCGTTCAAGCGGCAGAATCCCGGCAAGAAGTGCAATCACGCCATCCTGCACGCCGGGTTACCTGGCAGCGGCAAGGACACCCTCTACGCGCCCTTCTTGTGGTCGATTGGCGGGCCGACGCTTGCCAACGTATCAGAGGCGAGGGCCGAGGAGGTGGCGGGCGCTTGGGGCTATAGCCTCGAAAGCGAGGTCATCGTGCTGAATGAACTGCGGCAGCGATTAGACGGCGACCGCAAGGCGCTAGAGAATGCGCTCAAGCCCATCATTGCCGCGCCGCCTGAGTTGCTGCTCGTCAACAAGAAAATGCAGCACCCGTACTACGTCACCAATCGCTGTCAGGTTTTGGCGTTTAGCAACGAACGTGCCGCCATCACTATCGCGGCAACAGATCGCCGTTGGTTCGTCGTCTGGTCAGATGTTGGCCCGATGGCAGCGGATGACGCGCAAGCTCTGTGGGATTGGTACGCCGAGGGCGGGCGAGCGCACGTTGCAGCGTGGCTCGATGCGCGTGACCTGTCGAAATTCAACCCCGGCGCCATGCCACCGATGACCTCCGCCAAGCTCGCCATGATTGACCTTGGGCTAACGGGCGGCGAAGCAGCCATAGCGGACATGGCCCGCGCCAAGGAAGGCCCGTTTGTGCGTGGCATTGTCGGGTCGCCGTGGTCGGGGGTCATCAACGAGTTATGTCGAGGCACCGCGAAGCCTATCGGGCGCGAAACTCTGTTTGCAGCATTGGAGGCTGCGGGCTGGCGCGACCTTGGGCGGCTACACAGCAGCGAGCATCAGTCGCCCAAACACGCATGGTCAGCGCCGGACATGGCCGACAAGCCGAGGGCGGTGCTGCGGGCGCTCCTTGAAGGCCCGCCGGGTCTAACGGTTGTAAAATAAAAACCCCGGCACGAGGCCGGGGTCGGTTAGTCGGTAAGCAATTCGAGAATGACCGTTACGACGACGGCCAAGGGGTCGGACAATCATCCTCGATTCTCCCGTTCGATGGTTTCGACAATATCGCGCAAGTGATGCGCCTCGTCTTGCGTAAGGCTTGCGGGGTCAAGTTCGGCGGCAGTCTTAAACTGCACCATTCCCGACCCCGTGTTGCAGCCGCCTAACTGTACGCCGACGATACGCCAGCCTACATCTAGGTCATAGATGGCTGAGATACGCGTCTCCCAGTCCACGCCGAAGAGCATCACCACGGCGTCAAACTCTTCGACGAAACGGTTAGTCGGCGTGTGCGGGTAAATTGTTTTTGGGTTCATGCGGCCTCCTGCGTGTGGGCGTCTACTAAGTGTTCGGCGATTTCGTAGAAGTTAACGTCCGCAAGAAAGGCGCGGGCGTAATCGACGGCAACTCCTTCAACCGTGCCGTCGGCTGATATGACGTTATCAGCGAACTCTTCGAGTCTCTTCGATAGGGCGTAAACGTCCCCCGTGCCTATTTCATCTGTGAAGTATTCGAGGTCGATGCCGTCGAATATCTCAAGGTTCACGCGCCAGGTGGCGTAGTTCGTCCAGCCGTTATAGCGAGTATCGGTTTGCATAGTTACACCTTTAGAAAGTTAGGTTTAATCGTTGGACAGGTAGAAGATAGTGGCAAGCGTCAAAGACGCAACGCCCATACAGTAGAGCGCCCACGTAGCGGACACGACGACCCACGGCGAGGCGATAAGTAAGCAGACGGCGAAGCCTAAAAAGATGGTGGACATTCTCACGGCAGCACCTTAGCGAGTGACAACAGGGGGAACGCAAACGGGACCGGCGATCATTCCCGGCGAGGGAAACACCAGCTCTTCGGCAGAAGCGTTTGCAGCATCGAAGTCGGCGAAGTAACGGACAGCGATAACAGCGTCAGCGTCCAAGTCACGGAAAATCACCTTATAGCGGTGGTCAGCGTTGCGGCGGAAATGCGCGGGAACGTAATTAACTTCGGTGCTGACGTTCGTTTCGGTGTTGATATAGATGCTTTCAGTCATGGCAGGCGCTCCAGGTATGCGGTTCACGTTGAACCGTGGTGCCATTGTCAACGCAGGTTGCAACAGTAGCAATAGCAACAGCATCACGTGACCATCAGGCGGTTACGCAAAAATGACCATATCGCAAGTGCCTGAAAAAATAGGGGGAAATGATAGGTCTGGTCAAAAAAGAGTGAAAACGATAAACGATGAAATCAAGATGACTACAGAGTAGTAATGTCACTTTTTGGGAAAAAATGACCATTTTGGCGAATTCACTACTCGAATCATGCACTTACGCATGATCATGCTTTTTTACGCTTGACCATCCGCCAGGTGGTCACCCGTTGGCACGCCTTTTGCGCGATCCGAAGTTGCGTAAAAACAACAGCCAGTTGTTTCTGCGCTACATCCGTGCAACATAGTTGCCTGTCCACCAGGTGGTCATGCGTTGGCATGAGGCTTGCGTGTTGCTTGCGCGCAACTTGTTGCGTCGACGCTACGTCCGGACGTTGTGTGTACGTTTGGAATGAGTCTAGGGTGCAGGTGCAATCAAGAATCATTCGCAGGGGTGGGGGGGGGTGGGGGTGCAGGGCCAGAGCCACCCCCCTGTACTGTTACAGTACGCCCCGCAAACAATTTTTATTTTTTTCAAACTCCGCAACCCTTGTTGCCCCCCTTGCAATCCTGTATCTTTCTCGCTACAGCGTCTGACGGGGTGCGCCCGTAGCGATTGAGAGGAAGCTGAAGGCAAGATGGTTTGTTCTCCCGCTAGC
>RGRP01000104.1 GCA_010021145.1 Candidatus Fonsibacter lacus | reverse complement strand
CGAGATGATCGACGAGGTGAGAACTAACCTACAAGGTTATTCGCTCCGTCAAGATCGCATCACTTATGTAAATAACACTGCTGGTCTGACAACTACCAGTTTAGAAATCCAAGTTGGTTCTTCAGATAACCTTGCTAAAGGTTTGATTGAGATTGATGACGAACTCATCTGGATTGATTCTTTCAACAAGACCACTAACACCCTAAATGTAATGGGTGCTCCTGCAAACCCGATTGGTCGCGGTTTCCAAGGAACAACAGCATCACCTCACGCACGTTATGCCCAAGTAACTCTAGCTCCTACCTTCCCTAGAGTATCTATCAAGAAGGCTATCAACGACACTATCAACTCTTACTATCCTAAGCTCTGGGCAGTAAGTTCAACTACCTTTACTTTCAACGCATCACAGACAACATATGCTCTACCAGATGACCTAGAAGCAATCCTGTTTGTCTCGTGGCAGACAACTGGTTCATCTGAAGAATGGCTCCCAGTCAATCGCTGGAGAGCAGACCCAATGGCAAATGCCGCTACCTTCAACACTAACAACACCATCAACATTTATGAAAACATTCAACCTGGACGTACAGTTCAAGTATGGTATACAACAACGCCCAATACCCTTGATGCTGGCACCGACGATTATGAAGATGTTTCTGGTCTTCCTGGCAGCACTGCTGACGTTACTATCCTTGGCGCTTGCTACAAACTTCTCAGTTTCCTTGACGCTGGACGTATAAATCTATCCAGTGCTGAGGCTGATCTCAATGACACCAAGAACCCATACAACTCTGGTGCATCTGCTTCTCGTTATGTCTTTGCATTGTATCAACAGCGACTACAGGAGGAAGCGTTGAAACTGCAAGACAAGTATCCCATCAGAATCCACTACACAAAGTAAGGAAGGCCCGTGACCAGACAATACTCGTCGATTAGCGTTGAGACGACGCTTGCCTCAACAATATCGTCTAGCGCCACCACAATGACTGTGGCAGCAGGAACTGGCTCTGCCTTACTTGGTGGAGTCACACTCGCAGCAGGTAACGTAGACCAGTTCACTGTTGCTCTTGACCCAGATACCACATCTGAAGAAATCGTATTTATCACAGCATCATCAAGTGATACATTCACAATCACTAGAGCTAGAGCTGGAACCTCTGGTGTGCAACACTCAGCAGGTGCAACAGTCAAGCACGTACTTACTAGCGATGATCTCAATGCTTTCAAAGCATCAATATCGCCTGTAACAAACGTAGGATTTGCTGGTTCTACTTCTGGTACTACCACAGTCCAAGCAACAGCAGTAGCAGGTACAACTACACTTACCCTGCCTGCAGCGACAGATACCTTGGTAGGTAAAGCAACAACAGATACATTGACTAACAAGACACTTACCAGTCCAACTCTCAATACCCCTACCATCAATGATGCTAGACAGAATCTAACTCTCAACGCCCAGACTGGTACGACATACACCTTGGTACTAACCGATAATGGTCGCCTTGTTACCTTGAGTAATGCTGCTGCCATAACACTGACTGTGCCTACTAATGCCTCTGTTGCATTCGCCACTGGAGCAGTAATCAACATCCAGCAAATCGGAGCAGGACAAGTAACAGTGGCTGGAGCAGCAGGTGTAACCATCAATGGCACTGGTACTAAGACCCGTGCTCAGTGGTCTGCAGCAAGCCTTGTCAAGACAGCAACAGATACCTGGACATTGATTGGAGATATTTCCTAATGCCAACATATAAAGTTCTAGCGCAGAGCGCACCAACAGCAGCAACTGCAACAACCTTGCTGACTGCTAGTAGTGCAACGATTGTCTCTACCTTGCAGATAGCAAATACTGGTGGAGCAGCCGATACTATCCGTATCGCAGTGCGTCCAGCAGGTGCAACCTTGGCTAACCAGCACTACATCGCCTATGGCGTACAGGTACCAAGCGTACCAAGCGGAGCCTTTATCTCATTGCAAGGTGGACTAACCCTTGCCAATACAGATGTCATCACGGTTTATTCAACAACAGGAACGAGTTCGTTCTCTGCTTTCGGATCGGATAGTAACTAATGAGCGTAGCCCTGATTGGCGGAACAACATCTGCTAGTGCCGCCCTAGCATTCAACGCACAGACTGGTACCACATATACATTCGTCTTGGCTGATGCTGATAACAAGTTGGTCACAGCAAGCAATGCCTCTGCTCAGACCTACTCAATCCCAACTAACGCATCAGTGGCGTTTCCTATTGGAACTCAGTTGAACATCATCCAGATTGGTGCAGGACAGGTAACAGTCAGCGCTGCTACCCCTGGTACGACAACTGTTGTATCTACTGGCGCTACCTCTGCCTCACCTAAGTGTCGAGCACAGTACTCAGCAATGACACTCATCAAGCGCGATACTGACTCTTGGTATGCAGTAGGTGATATAGCGTGAGTCCAATCCTTGGTATCTGGGCCTCTCAGAACTATACTCGCTATAGCATCACTGGTAGTTACGACTCTATTGCTACTGTGACTGTTGGTAGTGGCGGTGCTTCAAATGTTGAATTTACATCTATTCCTAGTACCTATGCTCATCTTCAACTTAGATACATAACTCAATATCCAGGAACAAATGATATTAGAAATGTTCAAAAGAGTTAGCAAGTTTTAGAACATCAAGCTTGGTGTACCGTTTTTGATTTCCGAGAACTTACATATGAAATCCGAACTCGTGCGTTCGGATTTTATTTTTATATGAATCTCATCTTCATCGATTAAATTCAAATTTTTAAGTAAAAATAACAATTCATTAAGTTTGTAATCTAATTTAAAATCGTCGTAGTTTTTATTCCCGTATAAAACTCTTGTGGGTGTTTTAGGGTTGTGAACTATGAAATCTGTTGTTTGAATATTTGAGTCTGTAACAAATATTTTAATATCGTCTTGGGTGTTATTGACCATATCAAAATCGTTGGTAATAAAAACTTTGATTGGATTCCTACCAATATTTTCTTGTTGTAAAGTTTTGAAAATATTTGGGAGGTCGAGTTCATAATTATTTTCTACTCTATGTGTTGGGTACACAAAATCGTAACCCGATTCTTTATACCACTTTAACATATTCAATGAGACAGATGAATCGCCATAAAATTCCATCCCTTCGTGTAGTTTTTCATCATCTTGAAAGGTCTGT
>RGRP01000103.1 GCA_010021145.1 Candidatus Fonsibacter lacus | reverse complement strand
GGAGCTTAGAACAAAGCTCAGAGCGATGATGAAGTATGAAGAGCTAACAAGTGAGCAGTATGAGATAGTTGAGCAGATACAGCAGTCATTATTTGATATGCTAAATGATTACGATATCAATTTAAATAAATGAGGTACTTTATCATCTACATCAGTGCAGTGATAATAGAGGTGTGCTCTACATTCTTTATTAGAGCCATTGCACACAATAACATTCCTGCCATGTATTTCTTTGCTATGATTGGGCCATTTCTTGGCTTGCCATTCATTGGGTACATGGTAGATAGTGAGACATGGGGAGAGAGAATAAAACAAGCCATTGCCCTGAGCATTGGATATGGTACCGGTATGACAATAGTAACTTTAATAAACAAATAAACATGAGTAAATTCAAAGGAGAGGTGGTCTTCATTACCCCAACAACGTCAGTAAATGACAAGTTTCAAAAGAGAGAAGTAACCATCAAGAGTGATGATCAATATCCTCAGTATGTTACATTCCAATTAACCCAGGATAAGTGCTCCTTGGCTGATAACCTGAAAGCAGGTGAAGTGGTAGAGGTACAGTATAACCTACGAGGTCGCAGATGGGAGGCACAGGACGGAACTATCAAGTATTTCAATACGATTGAAGCATGGACCATGAGCCTCAGCTCAAGAACTGAGAAAGCACCTATTGACCATCTTAAAAAAACAATGGACCTTGAGAACAATGATGATCTACCTTTCTGAACAACAAAGCATATCTGATTTCATACGAAAAGAAATTAACAGCAGATTGTGCAAAAGATACAAACTCACCCATGTAGCTGAGGATATAGGAGTAAACTATGCCAAGTTATATCGCTTCATGAGAGGAGGAAATGTAGGCACTGAGTTTTATGATAACTTTTTTAAAGTATATTTGTCCTCATGGAACTGCTAATACTAATACCTTTGGCTTGGTGGTGGTGCAATTTTGAGCCACTTCAAGCAACTATAGATAGGATATATATGTCCTTAAAACCAAGCACATGGGCTATACCCTTACTAGATGCATTGAGTTGCAGTAAGTGTATGGCCTTTTGGCTTACATTGATATGGCATCAGGATTTTATCCTTGCCTGTCAAGCTGCACTTGGTGCTTATATACTTGAGTTATGTTTGAACAAGCTGACATAGATATCGTTGACAATATAGATGCTACTGAGGATGCTGTAAAGTATTCCAAGCACTCTTGTGTTCAGCTCTATAAGATAAGGACCAAGTATGATGGGCCACAGCCAAGGGAGTGCTTTTGTGCTTCAGTTAGGCGAAAGGTATGGTACAAAGACTTTATGGTATGGTATGAAAAAGCTCTTAGATCAATACATCAGTAATCACTATGATGAAGTCAGGGCTTACACGCTGTATTTTCTCACTAAGATGGGTAGTAACATTGACGCTGATACTGTCATCAATAACTCATACCTACACGTGCTAACAATCAATGAGGATGCCGAGAGTATAGACCAGGTCAAGAGCTACATTCTTAATACCATCAAGTGTCAAATACTGTGGAATACATCCATTAGCCACAGGGATGATAGAGTGACATCAATGGAGTATGATGGGAGCAATGACATAGATGATGAGCAGGATTTACAGTCTAAGATACTTGAGGATAAGATATACAGCACTCACAAAGGAATGATTGAGATATACAGAAGTCAGATATCAGACAACGTACACAGGATAGTGTTTGAAGCTTACATTGACAAGGGATATACCACAGCAAGAGCAATGGCTAAGTACTTTGATATTCCGGTTACTTCTGCACATTATCTTATTAAAGAAATTAAACAAAATTTACGCAAACTACAATATAGGTATGAGGCTATCTCAAATAATTAGCATATTAGCTACATTCACTGCTTTAACAGGTGCTTTCTTTCTATGGAGAGAGAATACTACAATGGCAATGAAAGCTATAGGCTTATGGGTGGTCCTATACTATACTTGGCTATATACAGAATACTATGAAGAAAGTGAAAACTGAGTACCTTGGTCAGTATGTGACCATGTACAATAACTTGGGGTTTGATACCTCATTTATCGTAACTGAGGAGACAGCTAATGATGCTGACTTTTACACCTCAAGAGGATTGGGATATCTCTTTGAAGAGACTGAGCCTAAGAGCAAAAAGTACAAAGGAGTGGAAGATGCCAACACCGAAGGCTAACGAAACTGAAGAGGAGTTCATCACCAGGTGTATGTCTGATGCTGAGCCTAAGAGTAAGTATCCTGATGAGGACCAAAGGTATGCAGTATGCAAGTCTATCTATGATGGGCCTGTAGGTGCATATCGTAGAGCATTCAGTCCTCAACGTATATCCTTTGACTATGATGAGACACTATCTACTGAGGATGGTATGACATTGGCTAAGGATTGGATAAAGAAAGGAGCAGAGGTATATATCATCTCAGCTCGTAGTTCAGTGCAACCAATGTTAGCAAGAGCTGAAGAGCTCGGCATACCTAAGTCAAGAGTATTTGCTACAGGCTCTAACAAGGCTAAGGTAGATAAGATACATGAGCTTAACATCAATAGGCACTATGATAACAATGCTGATGTAGTTAAAGCTCTACATGGTATAGGTGTTCAGTTAGCAGATAGCTATACTGACTATCCTAAGGCAGCCATTGAGAATGCCAAGACAGCTCTAAGATGGGCTGAGCAAAATGGATGGGGAGCTTGTGGCACTCCTGTGGGGAAAAAAAGAGCCAATGACCTTGCAGCAGGTAGGCCTCTTTCGGAGGAGACCATTGCTCGCATGGCAGGCTTTGAAAGGCACAGGCAGAACTCCCAACGTGAACTGGGTGATGGATGTGGTAGATTGATGTGGCTTGCATGGGGTGGTGATGAGGGTATTGATTGGGCTAAACGTAAATTAAAAGAAATAGATAGTGGCAAAGCATAAATATATAGAGACTCCTGAGGATTTACTTAGGATGTGGAATGAGTATAAAGACTATAGATTAAAGCTATATGATGCACTTCCTGTAGCTAATAATAAGACAGGAGAAGTACTATATTTACCTGTGCAGAAACCACTAACAAGATGGTCATTTGAAGCCTATGTTTTTAATACTTATGGACATCATGTTAAGCAGTATTTAGATAATCAAGATAATTCATATACTGCATATCTGGGAGTCACAACGCATATACGAAATGAGTGGACTGATGACCATGTGAGTGGCACCATGACCGGTAAGTA
>RGRP01000102.1 GCA_010021145.1 Candidatus Fonsibacter lacus | reverse complement strand
GGCAACGTCTTCCCAGTGCTGGTGGTCGTGCGGATCGGCGCCGGCCAGGATGCGGGCGATCTTGTGGCAGATCATGTCGAGGGCCTCACGCTCGCCTGGCGTCAGGCGGTGCCAGTTGTCGCCGGTACGCATGGCACCCTTCAGGTTTTGCGCCAGCTGTCCCACGGGTTCCATGCCGCCGTGCTGGTGGTCGCGGTTGGGGATGGTCATGCCGGCTCCTTGGTGGTGGGCCGCAGCGGGATCACCTGCGCCCGCAGCTGCCCCAGCAGCCAGGCTGCTGCCGACTGGTGGCCGGCATGGCTCAGCTCTGCGGCAAGGTGCTCGAGGACGGCGCGGGTGCCCGCTTCGCTGGTGATGTAGTCCCAGTTCACGGCCTCGTGGTGCGCCTGCTGGCAGCGGCCGGTGAGAGTGTTCCCAGGCATCAGACCCTCACCCACTGACGTTGCCGGACGTTCCATGTAGCGGTCTCGCGGGCGGCGCTCCAGTCCGGCCGCTTGTAGCTGCGGCAGCGCTCCATCCACACGCAGACATGCTCGCCAAGCCAGATCAATGTCAGCTCAGCTTCATGCCAGCCGCCATCCCATCTCTCGATGCCGCGAATGGTGTCGCCAAGCCTCAGGCCCATGGCGCGAGCGGTTTCAGCAGGAGTCATTCCACCGCCTCCGCGAACAGCTCGGCCTGCTCGGCGTTGCTCTCGACGCTGCCGGCCAGCTCCAGGTTCCGCGCCGCCTGCCGGTAATAGCTGGGCTTCAGCTCCATGCCGATGCCACGGCGGCCAGCCATCACCGCCCCGTAGACCTCGCTGCCGACACCCATGAACGGCGTTAGGACGGTCTCGCCGGGGTTGCTGCGCAAGGCAATGGCCCGGTCGATCACGTCCAGCTGCAGCGGGTGGACGTGCTTCTCATCCTCGGGATCCTTGCAGTCCCGGAACGGCAGCACACGACCCATCCGCACGTCATCCCAGATGCTGGAGGCGTACTGGCGCCAGATCCAGTGGCTGTAGCGGTTGCCGGTCTGCTTGCCGGCGTAGCCCTTGAACTGATGCAGCTCAGCCGGGATCGGCGCCTCTCCGGCGTACGTATCCAGCCCGGTCGGGTGGGCGATCGGGACGGGGTTGGCGCCGGCCCTGCGGAAGATCAGCAAGTAATCAGCGCTCGCCACGCCGGCATAGGCCGAGTCGTCAACGATGGTCTTGTGCGCCAAGTTCTTGGTGAGCGTGCGGTTCCGCACCCAGAGCGGCTCCTTCCAGATCGTGTGACGCGCCACCATCTGCCAGCCGTGCTGCTGGTGGAGCTTGATGATGTCGCCAGGCAGGTCGATCAGATAGTCCTGGCCGCTGTTGCCGCTGGGGATGTCGGTGCAGTGCACGGCAGTGCAGCGGCCTGGCATGGTCAGCCGCGCCAGATCCTGCACCACATAGCCGTAGTGGTCAAAGAAGCCCGCGTAGTCGTCGCAGTTGCTGATGTCGCGTTCGTTTGAGCTGTAGTGATACAAGCCGCCAAACGGTGGGCTGTAGATGCTGAAATGCACTTTCGCGTCCGGCATGGATTGCATCACCTCGATGCAGTCGCCGTTGTAGATCGCGTAACGGTCAGTGATGACCTGATCGGTCACAGCCATTGGGGGAGCCTCTCTTTCTTGGTGTAGGGATTGATGCGGTTGATGCCTGTTGCTTGGCCCATCTCGTTGACCAGGTTGGAGAACATGGACTCAGCGGCGCGGGCCTTGCGCGTGAGGTTTTCCATGATTCGCCGTTCGCCTTCCGTCAGTACCACGTCAACGGTGACTGGGCGCTTCTGGCCAAACCGCCAGCAGCGCCGGACCGACTGGTAGTACTGCTCGAAGCTGTGTGACGGGAAGTAGGTGATGTGGTTGCAGTGTTGGAAGTTCAGGCCCCATGCGCCGATCTTTGGCTTAGTGATCAGCACGCGGGCCTTGCCGTCGATGAACTGCAGGAAGCAATCCTCTTTCTGCTGATCGCTGTCGGACCCGGAGACCTGTACGGCATCAGGGATCAGCTCTTCCAACAGGTCGCCTTCTTCGTTCAGGTGGCACCACACCAGCGCCGGCTGACCGGTGCCATTGACCATGGCGGCCACCTGCTCACAGCGGTCCTGCACGGTGCGCTTGCGCTCGATCCGCTGCTCCCTGAGGTTGGTGGCAGGGATGGCGAACAGCATGCCCTCAGGTGGCGCGGACACGTCGATCAGGTGATCGCGTTCGCGCAGCTCCGGCAGGATGAAGCGGCCATCCTCGAAGCCAAGGTCTGACGGCTTGCGGCAGGCCCTGGCCCAGCTGGCAACCCAGCGCCAGAACGGCAGCTCAGCGTGGCCCTTGAAGCGCCATTTCGGCGCCTCTCCATACAGACGGCGGGTTGCGCAGTTGTTCTGGTCGTTCTTGAAGAACTTAGCCAGCATGTCCATGTGGCCCATGTAACCGAGGGCCTCACTACTGGTGCCCAGTTCGATGTAATCATTCGGAGCCGCCGTAGCAGTAGCAAGCAGCCGGTAGGGCATCTTGCGCATAAAGATCGTGATCTCCTGCCGGCGGGCGCCGTCAAAGCCCTTAAGAATGCTTGACTCATCACAGACCACGCCAGAGAAGTCGGCAGGATTGAATGCCGACAGCCTCTCATAGTTGGTGATCACAATCCGCCCCGGCACGCTGCCATCGCTGGAGCGGTGGCACTCGATGTCGAACTTCTCCCCCTCGCGGATGGTTTGCGCAGCGACCGCCAGCGGGGTGAGGATCAGCACCGGCCGGCCGGTGTAGCGGGCCACGTTCTCGGCCCATGTGAGCTGCATGGCGGTCTTGCCCAGGCCGCAATCCGCAAAGATCGCGGCGCGGCCCTTGCGCACGGCCCACTGCACGAGAGCCTGCTGGAAGTCAAACAGCTGAGACGGCATGAACACTGGGTCGAAGCCGTGATCAGCGCCGGTGTGCAGTTTGCGCTCCAGAAAGGCGCGGTAGTCCGTTGAGATTGTGGTCATCCCTCCACCTCCACCACCTGCCGGCGCAGGTGCTCAAGGCTGAGCGCATTCAGCCCGCCGCGCTTCAACGTCTCCAACTGCAGGTCGATCAGCTGCACCACCCGCTGGCGTTCCAGGTCGCGGCCCAGCTGCTCGGCCTGCCGAATCCTGGCGGTAACGGTCAAACCCTCAGCAGCCCTGACCAGCTCCAGCTCCTGCGCTTCCAGCTGCCGCTCGCGGTGCGCCACCATCTGCAGCGCTACCTGA
>RGRP01000101.1 GCA_010021145.1 Candidatus Fonsibacter lacus | reverse complement strand
CTCCCGTGGGGTCAATCCCCGCGAGCAATCATACCGACGTTTTAGGGCTTGTCAACCCACGTTGCGATGTTGTATTGTCCGCACTATGGACATCAAAGAACTTCTAAAGATATTTGGGTCGGCTTCTGAGATGGCACGCCAGTTCGGCGTCTCGCGTCAGGCTGTGTCGAAATGGATCGCAGCGGGCGAGTTACCTGCGCTGCGGCAGTACCAGGCGCAAGTGCTGGTAGATATGCGGCGGCTCAAGCGTTAATGCGAGTCTTGGTCGCCTGCGAATATAGTGGCGTGGTGCGTGACGCTTTTTTGGCGGCAGGGCATGACGCAATGTCCTGTGATTTATTGCCGACTGACGTGCCGGGGCCGCACTATCAGGGCGATGTTGCGGACATACTTGGACAACCGTGGGATTTGATGATTGCTCACCCGCCTTGCACGCATCTTGCGGTGAGCGGCGCCCGATGGTTTAAGAACAAGCAAACTGAACAACAAAATGCTCTGGCATTCGTGCGGACCTTATTGGACGCGCCGGTACCTCGAATTGCATTAGAAAACCCGGTTTCTGTAATTTCTTCAAAAATACGCAAGCCAGATCAAACCATTCAGCCTTGGCAATTTGGTCATGGGGAAACGAAAGCAACGTGCTTGTGGTTGAAAAATTTACCGCTGTTGAAGCCGACCGATGTGGTTGAAGGCCGCGAGGCGCGAGTCCACAAGATGGCGCCAAGCCCGACGCGGTGGAAAGAGCGCAGTCGAACTTACAAAGGCGTTGCGGCTGCGATGGCAAGCCAATGGGGGTGCTTATGAACAATCCTTTGACGACAAGTAGCGACATCTCGTGGTCGGCGCAGGCCAACATCAAGATGTGGCAAGAGCGGCAGGATGTCATCGGTCGATTACACCTTGCAGACGCATACCTTGCCCGTATTAGCGTCGGCGAATATTCGCAGCGGGCAGAGCGCACTGACTGGCTCAAAGGCTACATCGGGCCGCTCATTCGCCAGGCTGAACCCAAGGCCATTGTTGGCGATCCGCACTTGACCGGCATGGTGCGACAACTGTGGGGCGAGGCGGGCGTGACTCGACTGCGTGATAAAGTAGCGGCGTGCGCTACGCCAAACGCCGAGACAACAACCACGCCGAAATAGTTGCTGCCCTCCGCAAGACGGGGTTTGAGGTCATCGACTTTGCCTCCGCCGGGCACGACATCCCTGACCTGCTTGCCATAAAGCCCCTACGGGACGGCGTAGCGTGGGCTGTGTGGGTTGAGGTCAAGGCCAAGGGCGGACGCCTCTCAGACGGCCAGAAGCGGTTTCAGGCCATTTTCCAGCCGAGGGGCGAGTGGTACGAGGCGCGGGACGCTGAAGAGGCCGTAGCGACCCTACAGGCGATGTACCTTAAAGCCCTTCACACCGAGGAATGTGTATAATTGGATTGTGGAAAAACAATGCACCAAGTGCAACCAAGTAAAGCCGCTGACGGAGTTTCACCGTTTTGCCGCATCCCGCGACGGGCATAAAGCGCGATGCAAGCCTTGTAACTCTGCGGAGTCGGCGGCATGGCAAACTGCAAATAAAGATCGGTACGCTGTTCGGTACCGGGAGTGGGCGAGCAAAAACCGCGATAAAACTCGCGCCGCGTCGAAACGCTGGAACGCTCGCAATCGAGGCGTCCACCACGCTAGGCAAGTAGAACTGCACGGTCGGGAAGTCGTTAACGCAAGATCGCGCCGCTGGGCTGCTGCGAATCGGGCGAAGGCTAGAGCTTGGAAACAGCAATGGAAGAAAAACAATCCAGATGCTGTGGCGGCGATGACAGCCAAACGACGTTCAGCGATGTTAAATGCCGTGCCGTTATGGGCGAACGGCGAAGCCATAGCGCAAATTTATCGCGCTTGCCAAGCGCAGCCGGGGCACCATGTCGATCACATAGTGCCCCTGATTTCGCCGTTAGTGTGCGGATTGCACTGCGAGGCCAATCTGCAAATTATTCCGGCAATCGATAACTACTCCAAGAACAATCGATATTGGCCAGATATGCCTTAAAAATTTCGGCGCTTCCATTTCAAATAGTCCACGCCTTCTTCGGGGTCCCAGAACACTTTTACGAGGTCTGGATGGGTAGGACGCAGATACGGGTCAATAGTCGTCAACGCGCACGGCGATAACGTCATATCTCGAAAGCCCTTTTCCTTCGCAAATCTGTCGTATGTTTTGTAACTGGCAACACGCAAAGCGTGCATTGTAATGCTGCTATCGGGGTCTTTTAGCACCGCATAAGCGGATTCATGCTTGTGGCCCGCCACGGCAACATGGTCTCGAACGCCCATAGTCAACGCTTTCATCGGCCCGTGCGCTGGATTCCAGATGGACGATCCTGAAAAGTCATGGCGAGCGTTGACGCGCACCTTAGCGCCATTTGTAAATTGCAGTTCAATGCGACATTCGGATGGCCGGTACATCGCGCCATAACTTCTGGTAATCCATTTCAGTGGGTCGCCTGCCCCGTGCCAAAGGTCGTGATTGCCGCCAATCATGTAAAGCCACGGACATAGCCCTACAAACCATTCCGCCAGTTTCCAAGCCTGAGACGCTGAAGTGGCTTGCTCCGAGTACAAACGAGCGAGCCTGCCTACCCATGAGTTGGCCGTATCTCCGACGTTGGCCGCAAAAAGCCCCGGCGTATTACGAACAAGCAATGCGTGCCGCTCAAGCAACCCAATGTCCGTGCCATCGTCATCAACGTGCGGGTCGCCGAAGTGCAGGATGCCAATCGGTCCATCGATGTTCATTTTGACGGGGATAAGCCGGGACGCTTCCTCGTGTTTGCGTTTCTGTTCGAAACGCCGCTTCATATGCTCAACAAGCTGCTCCACCGGAATGTCATCGTCCGGCAGGGAGGGCGCGACGAACTCGTCTTTCTTATCCGGCCCAGGCTCCACGAACCCTTTAGGAATGTTCTCACCGTTACGGCGTAGGCGCTGCAGCCTCGCAAGCAAAGCCCGCTCCGACAGCCCGAGGTTCCGAGCGGCCTGCGCTCGATGCCCGTCGGTACGCCGTAGTTCTGCCATGATCTGATCGTCAGTGACTTTTTGACCGCCCATTGCTTACTCCATCGTGGTGAGCATTTGTTGCAATAGGTGGCCGAGACGATCCACAAGGGCTTCGTCTTCGGACAGTTTCTCGTAACCGGCTAGGTCTAGCATGGCGTGGACAGCCTCGTGCGCCCACACCTGCTGGCGGT
>RGRP01000011.1 GCA_010021145.1 Candidatus Fonsibacter lacus | reverse complement strand
AACAAATTTAATTTTATTTCTGTAACGATCTAAAATTTTTAGTTTTTGAATTGATTTATGGTCTTTCTTTTTTTTAAGATAATTTAATAAATATGGATCAGGATAAAGATAATCTTTTATAATTTTTTTTCTTTTGGAGGTAACTAAAATAATTTTTTTTATACCCGCAGCTAAACATTCATCTAAAATATGTTCCAAAATTGTTTTATTTCCAAGGGGCAGAAGTTCTTTTGGAAGTATTTTACTAAATGGTAGAAGTCTTGTGCCTAAACCAGCTAATGGTATTATCGCTTCTTTTATCATTAAATATTATAGTTAATTTCTTAAATGAAAATAATTAAAACAGCAAATAAAATAACCTCAGAGTTGTTAAATAAAAAAAAAATTGGCTTTATCCCGACTATGGGATGTTTACATGATGGCCATGTCTCATTAATCCAAAAATCAAAAAAAAAAAAGTTATTAACGGTAGTAAGTATATTTGTAAATCCACTTCAATTTAATAATAAAAATGATTTCAAGAAATATCCTAAAACTATATTAGCCGACTTAAATATTTGTAAAAAAAATAAAGTAGATTACGTCTATCTTCCAAGTAAAAAAGATATTTATCCAGAGAGAAAAATTATTATTAGAAATAAAATTCATTTTTTTAAAAATTATATGGAAGGTAAATTTAGGCCAGGACATTTTGAAGGTGTTATAGAAGTGGTTAAAAGATTGTTAAATCATGTAAAAACTAATTATCTTTTCCTTGGAAAAAAAGATTATCAACAATTAATTATCATTAAAAAATATTTGAGAAGTATTAATTCAAAAATAAAAGTTATAGCCTGTGATACTATAAGAGCTAGAAATGGAGTTGCCTTATCTTCTAGGAATAAACTTTTAGACCAAAATTCATTAAAAATTGCTGGTAAGATTATAAATTTTTTAAAAAAAAATAAAAATCGTATTATTAAATCTAAAAATAACTCTTTTTTTATAAAAAAAATAAAGTCTTTTGGTGCTAAAAAAGTTGATTATTTATCAGCATTTAATTTAAAAAAATTAAAAAAAACCAATAAACCATCACTAAATACCAGAGTATTCCTTGCCTATCATTTAAGTGGGGTAAGATTGATAGACAATTTTTAATGAGTATTAAAACAGCCTCTTTTGAAATTAAAATATCAAATGAACCTATTGCTTATAAAAAAGCGTTAGATTTTTTAGAAGATAGAGTTGTAAAGGTTCATGAGAAATTAGAAAAAGAACTGATTTGGATATTAGAACATGACTCAATTTATACCAAAGGTATAAGTGCATCTGATAATGATTTATTAATGCCTAACTTATTTCCTGTAATCGAAACCAATCGTGGAGGGAAATTTACTTATCATGGTCCTGGACAAAAAATAGTTTACTTTGTTATTGATCTTAATAAACGTAAAAAAGAAATTAAAGAATTTGTTCGTACTATTGAAAAATGGATCATTTCCATCTTAAAAGATTTTAATATTTCATCATATGCTGATCCAAAAAATATAGGTATTTGGGTAAAAAATAATAATGAAGAAAATAAAATAGCAGCTATTGGGATCAAAGTTAAAAAATGGATTGCTTATCATGGCTTTTCACTAAATGTTAATGTTAATAAATCTGATTATCGAGGAATAATTCCTTGTGGAATATCAGATAGAGGAATTATTAATATTTCTGATTTACGTCCGATTCCCAATGATGAAAATATCAATAATTCAATAAAAGAAAATTTTTACAAATTATTTAATTCATAAATTAATTTTTGCTCATTGCAAAAACTTTCAAAATATAATGGAGGCTCCGCGCGATGTATTATTTTTTTATTATTTATTAAAAACTCAATTTTATAAGCATGAAGCATTAAATGAAGTTCTTTTGATTTATTTAGGGTTTTATTTGTATATTTTTTTTCTCCCAGTATTGGATGTTTGATAAAACTCAACTGTCTTCTTAACTGATGTTTTCTACCTGTTTCTGGATTTAACATTAACAAAGAGTAATCTTTAGTCTCAGATATAACCTTATAATTAGTTATTGATAGATGGATTTTTTCTTTATTATTTTCAACATAAGTAAGTTCATTACTTAGAGTTCCGCTTTTATTGTCCAAAGTTCCATCCACTACAGCGAAATAACTTTTTTTAATTGTTTGATTTTTGAAAGCATCTGAAAAAAATTTTGCACTTTTATGGGTTTTGCTAATAATTAAAATTCCAGTTGTTTCAGCATCTAACCTATGAACTAAGTGTGGTGTTAAATATTCAGTCTCTTTAAAATTTTTTAATATATCAAAAATATTTTTTCCTGTTTTAGTTCCCGACTGAACTGCCAAATTATATGGTTTATTTAAAACAAAATAATGTTCATTTTCAAATAAAATATTACTTTTAATTAAATCGTAATCTTTTTTAGAAGGTAGGTACGAATATTTCTTTTTGATTATTTTATCATCGTTATCAATATCTGCAAAAATCTTAATTTCGTCATTTAATTGTATTTTATAAGAACTTTTTACCTTTTTTCCATTAACTAAAATTTTTCCTTTTCTTAAAGTTCTTTCAATTAATGACTGGGGTAATGGTTTAACTTTCTTTTTAAACCATTTATCGAGGCGAATATTTTCAAAATCTTCTTCAATTTTAAAAATATGTTTTGGTTCCATTATGAAATAATGTGAATAAACTTATCTCCTAAATAAAACATCAATAAACCAAAAAAAACTGAAATAAAAATATAAATAAAAGCTAATAAATAATTTGAACTATTAATAAGATTAAAAAAATCCTGAGAAAAAGAGGAGAATGTTGTAAATCCTCCTAAAAATCCAATTGTAATATAATTTTTTAAATTTTCATCGATGGTTATAAATTTTGTATCAAGCACTCCAGAAACTAAGCCAATTAAAAAACAACCTAATAAATTTACTGTAAGAGTTCCAATTGGAAAAATAGTTTGAAATATTTTTGGAGTAATTTGAATGACAGAAAATCGTGCTAACGTTCCAAAAGCTCCAAATAAAGCAACTAACAAGTATGACTTCATTAGTTGTTTATTTGCTTATTTGCTGAGCTTCTTCCTTTGGCTGCTCAGGTTTCTTCTGAACTGGACCTGAATCTTGTCCTTTGGCATTAAAATCTTTATCTACTAATTCAATGTATGCCATTGTTGAATTGTCACCAAAACGATTTCTAGTTCTAACAATTCTAGAGTAACCACCTTTTCTATTTTCATATCTCTTTGATAAAACTGTTATTAACTTTTCTGCTGAATCTTCATTTTGCAATTTTGATATTAAAGATCTTCTTGCTGACAAATCTTTCTTTTTGCCAATAGTAATAACTTTATCAATTAATGGTTTTAGTTCTTTGGCTTTAGGCAAAGTTGTTTTAATTTGCTCATGCTTAATCAAAGAGTTAAGCATATTTTTAAACAAAGCTTTACGATGCTCAGAAGTTCTATTTAATTTTCTATGAGCAATTTTGTGTCTCATGATTATTAATAGTTATCCTCTAATTTTTTTGAAAGCTCAGCAATATTTTCTGGTGGCCAATTTGGAACTTCCATTCCAAGATATAAAGACATTGTGGTAAGAACTTCTTTAATTTCATTCAACGATTTTCTTCCAAAATTAGGAGTTCTTAACATTTCACTTTCGCTCTTTTGAACTAAATCACCTATATAAATAATATTATCATTTTTCAGACAATTCATTGATCTTACAGAAAGTTCCAATTCATCAACTCTTCTAAGTAGGTTTCTATTGAATTCTGGTTCAGAAGGTTTTTTCTCTTGAATTGTCGCAACTGGCTCATCAAAATTTACAAACATAGCTAATTGATCTTGTAAAATTCTAGCCGCAAAAGCTACTGCATCTTCAGCTGTTACTGATCCATTTGTTTCAACTTCCATAGTCAACTTATCATAATCTAATGTTAATCCCTCTCTTGCATTAGATACATTATAAGAAACTCTCTTAACTGGACTAAAAACAGCATCAATTGCTATTAATCCTAATGGTGAATTGCTAGCCTTATTTCTGTCTGCAGGTACATAACCTTTTCCTGTATTAACCGTTAATTCCATGTGAAATTTAGTTTTTTCATCGAGGTTGCAAATTACTAAATCAGGATTTAATATTTCAATATCTGAATTTGGAGTAATCATTTTCGCTTTAATTTCACCAGGACCTTTAGCATCTAAGATTAATTTTTTTGGTCCAGAAGTCTTTAAATTTAAAGCTAAAGCTTTTACGTTAAGAACGATGTCAGTAACATCTTCTCTAACGCCATCAATTGATGAAAATTCATGAAGCACACCATCAATTTGAATTGCAGTAACAGCTGTGCCTTGAACTGAAGATAACAAAACTCTTCTTAATGCGTTTCCTAAAGTTAGTGCATAACCTTTTTCTAAAGGTTCAGCGATAATCTTTGCGTGTTTTTTATCCTCGCTTTGAGTAATATTTAATTTTGATGGCTTTATAAGTTCTTTCCAATTTTTATCTATCAAGTTACTTCTCCTATTTAGTTATTATTAAACACGTCTTTTCTTTGGAGGCCTACAGCCATTATGTGGCATCGGACTCATATCTTTAATAGAGGTAATCTTAAAACCTCTAGCTTGTAATGCTCGAAGAGCAGTTTCACGACCTGAACCAGGTCCTTTTACTTCTACAGTAATATTTTTTAATCCATGTTCTAAAGCTTTTCCTGCGGCATCATCAGCTGCAACCTGCGCTGCATATGGTGTTGATTTTCTTGAACCTTTAAATCCTTTTGATCCTGCTGACGACCAAGAAATCACATTACCTTGTTTATCTGTAATAGTAACAATAGTATTATTGAAAGTCGCATTTACGTAAACGTTTCCATTTACAACGTTCTTTTTTTCTTTTTTCTTAACTTTAATTTTTTTCTTTATTCCAGTGTCTTGCTTAGCGTCCTTGACTGCTGTAGCGCCTTCAACTTTAGGTTTTTTATCTTTAATATTTTTATCTTCAGCCATTAAATTATTTCATACTAGTTAATTTTTTTCCTGCAATTGCAATAGCTTTTCCTTTTCTTGTTCTTGCATTTGAATGTGTTCTCTGCCCTCTTACAGGAAGTCTTTTTCTATGTCTTGATCCTCTATACGTTCCTAAATCTTTTAGTCTTTTAATATCTAAAGATACGTTTCTTCTAAGGTCTCCTTCAACTGAATATTTACTATCAATAAATTCTCTTATTTTTAGAACTTCATCATCTGTAAGTGCGTTTGTTCTTTTGTGTTTATCAATTTTAAGTTCATTACAAATATCATTTGCCGTTTTGTCTCCAATACCATGAATATAAGTAAGGGCTGTTTTAACAACTTTATTTTGAGGAATATTCACTCCAGCTATACGAGCCATAAATTAAAAATCTATTTTTGAAAAAATGCGATTATATGAATCAAGCAATCAAAGTCAACTACGTACGGCACGTATTATTGTAAATAATTGATCACTTATCGCATTAATTTCCTGCATTCCGTCAATATTTTTCATTATTCCTTTTTTTAGGTAAAAATCGAGTACTGGAAAAGTTTTTTCATCATAAGTTTTTAATCTTTTTACAATCGTCTCTTCATTATCATCCGATCTTGTAATAAGTTTTCTTTGTCCGCAATTTTTTAAATCGCAATTTTTTGGTGGGTCAAAAAAAGTATTAAATGTTTTATTGCAAACTGAACAAGTTACTCTGCCGGTAATTCTTTTAACCAAAATTTGATTATCAACTTTTAAATTAAGAGCTAAGCTCATTTGTTGATTATATTTTTTTAATAAATTATCTAAACTTTTGGCTTGTTCTATATTTCTTGGAAAGCCATCAAAAATTATTCGGTTTTTATATTGTGGATTAGAAATTTTATTTTCAATTAAATTATTAATAATTTCATCAGAAACCAATCCACCAGATTTCATAATTTCTTCAATCTTATTTCCGAATTCCGTTTTTTTACTTACTTCTTCTCTAAGTAAATCACCTGTAGATAATTGAAATAAATTAAATTCTTTAACTAGTTTTGCTGACTGAGTTCCTTTTCCTGCGCCTGGAGGGCCAAAAATAACAAGATTCATTAACGATTAAATTTTGTTTTTTTAATTAGACTCTCGTACTGTTGGCTCATTAATCTTGTCTGCACTTGAGCAACTGTATCCATTGCAACTACAGCGACAATAAGAAGTGAAGTTCCACCTAAATAAAATGGAATTGGATAATTTGCGATAATAAATTCTGGTAATAAACAAATTAAAACTAAATATATAGATCCAATTGCAGTTAGCTTTAAAAGAAGTTGATCTATAAATTGCTCTGTTTGTTCCCCTGGTCTTATTCCAGGAACAAATCCACCATACTTTCTTAAATTTTCTGCTGTTTCTTTAGGGTTAAAAATTATCGAAGTATAAAAGAATGAAAAAAATATTATGCCCGCTGCATAAATAATCATATATAAGGGTTTTCCTTGGCCAAGCATTGAAGTAATTCCAACAACAATTTCATTAGATGAGGATGTGAAGTTAGAAATTGTAATTGGTAAAATTAAAAGTGCTGATGCGAAAATTGCTGGAATAACACCTGCTGTATTCACTTTTAACGGAAGATGAGATGCTTCTCCTCCATACAATTTATTTCCTACCTGTCTTTTTGGATAATGAATTAGAATTTTTCTTTGTGCGCGTTCTACAAAAACAATAAAATAAATAGCAGCAACTAGAATAGTTATAATAATTAATATTGCTCCTGCTGAAATGGCTCCTGTTCTTCCTAATTCAAAAGTAGAAGCTAATGCACCTGGAATTTCGGCTACAATACCTGCAAAAATAATCAAAGAAATACCATTACCAATACCTCTTGCGGTAATTTGTTCACCAAGCCACATTAAAAACATTGTTCCTGTTAACAAGGTAATTGTAGTTACTAATCTAAAATAAAAACCTGACTCTAAAACAATTCCTTGAGAATTTTCTAAACTTACAGCTACACCATATCCTTGAACTAGTGCCAGAAGAACAGTGCCATATCTAGTATATTGAGTAATTTTTCTTCTACCAATTTCTCCTGAATTTTTTAAGTTTTTAAAATAATCTGTAACTCCAGTTAATAACTGAATAATAATAGATGAGGAGATGTAAGGCATAATACCTAAAGCAAAAATTGCCATTCTTGATACGGCTCCACCTGCGAATAGATTAAACATTCCAAGCAAAGATCTTTGATTATTAGATATCAAACCTTTTAAAGCTTGCGCATCAATACCTGGTAAAGGAACGTAAGTACAAAATCTATAAACAATTAAAATAAATAAAGTATAAAAAATTCTTCTTTTAAGATCGTCTAAAGATGAATTTGACTTTAAAGAGTCAACTGAGGCAAAAGAGCTAGACATAAAAACTATTTAGCCTCTGCTTGTTTCAATAAATTAACGCTACCGCCTGCTTTTTCAATTTTAGTTTTAGCAGATGCGCTTATTTGATGTGCCTCTATTTGTATTTTTGATTTGATTTCACCGTTACCAAGAATCTTTAGTTTTTTAAAATTGTTTTTAATATTTTTAACTTTTCTAAGACTATCTAATGTAACTTTAGAAGAAGTGTCTAATTTCTTTTTCTCTATTAAATGCTGAATGTCATTTAAATTAATAATCATTTGATCATATGAATGTTTTTTTATAATTGCATTAAAACCTCTTTTAGGAAGTCTTCTGTAAAGAGGCATTTGACCTCCTTCAAAACTTTTAATGGATACGCCTGATCTTGCTTTTTGGCCTTTAACACCACGACCAGCAGTCTTTCCTTTTCCAGAGCCTATTCCTCTAGCATATCTTTTTGCTTTTTTATAAAGTGAAACGTTTAAAGTATTTAATTTCATAATTTTATCTTCTCGCTACAACTTCACTAATTTTTTTTCCACGCAATATAGAAATGTCTTTAGGTGATCTTTGTTTTGTTAAGGCCAACATACATGCTCTAACAACATTGTAAGGATTTGATGAACCAATTGATTTTGCAACAATATCTTGCATGCCTAACATTTCACATATTGCTCGAATAGCTCCACCAGCAATAATACCAGTTCCTGCTGGAGCGCTTCTAAGAAGAACTTTGCCAGATCCGCTTTTACCATAAGTGTCATGGTGTATTGTTCTTCCTTCCCTTAATGGAACTTTGACTAATGAACTTTTAGCCTCTTCTGATGCTTTTTTTATTGCATCTGGAACTTGTTTTGCTTTGCCATGTCCATAACCTACTAAACCTTTTTGATTTCCAACAACTACGAGAGCAGCAAAACCAAATCTTCTTCCGCCTTTAACGACTTTAGTAATTCTGTTAATCGCAACTAATTTTTCTTTAAGTTCTGATTGAGTGTTCATAAATTAAAATTTTAACCCTTCTTTTCTTGCAGAATCTGCAACTGCTTTGATACGTCCATGATACTTATATCTGCCTCTATCAAAATAAACTTCTTTAATTCCTTTTTCTAAAGCTCTTTTTGCTACTAGTTTTCCAACTTCTACTGATAATTCCATTTTTTTTTTCTTATCCATAGCTTTTTCAACCGATGACGCTGAAACTAGAGTTTGATTTTTAGAGTCATCTATAACTTGAGCATATATATTTTTTAGAGATCTAAAAACAGTCAGGCGTAATCCTGTAGGATTATATTTTTTCATTTTGCCCCTGATTCTGCTTTGTCTTTTAATACTGTTAGCCATAATTATTTCTTTTTACCTTCTTTTCTCAAAACAAATTGATCGGAAGAGGTAATACCTTTTCCTTTATAAGGCTCAACTGGTTTTAAAAATTTAATATCTGCACAAACTTTTCCGACTAATTCTTTATCAATTCCTTTAACTTTTATTGCAGTTTGTTTATCAATAGCAATTTCAATACCTTCTGGAATGTCGTAGTGTACATCGTGACTAAATCCTAATTGAAAAATAATCTTTTTGCCTTGTAATGTAGCTCTAAAACCAACTCCTGTAAGTTTTAAATCTTTTTCAAATCCTTTAGATACTCCTATAATACCATTATTAATTAAACTTCTATGTAGCCCCCAAGTAAGTTTATTTGCATTTTTTTTGTCTACAGGCTCAAGTGAAACCTTATTATCAGCAACTATGACTTTTAAAATATTTTGATCTACAATTACTTCTTTTTTACTTTTAGCGCCTTGAATAATTACTTTATTATTCTCAACTTTAACAGTAACTCCAGAAGGTAATGCGATAGGTGTTTTTCCAATTTTTGACATATCTTAAGAAACCTTACAAAGGACCTCCCCACCTAGTTTTTTTTCTCTAGCTTCGTTGTCAGAAAAAATACCTTTAGAAGTAGAAATAATAGATATTCCTAAACCATTTTGAATTTTTTGAATACTATCTGATCTAGAATAAATTCTTCTTCCCGGTCTTGAAACTCTTTCGATCTCTTTGATAACTGGATCACCATACATATATTTCAAATTAATTTCGATTGTCTCGAAACTTTTATCTTTAGAAACTGTATATTCTTGAATAAATCCCTCTTTATGAAGAACATCTAAAACTGCCTTTCTTAATTTAGAACCTGGAACTGATACTTTTTTCAAACCACGCATTTGACCATTCCTAATTCTTGTAATCATATCTCCAATTGGATCTGTAATTTTCATATTGCCTCCTTACCAGCTAGCTTTCGTCATGCCAGGAATTTTTCCACTAGAAGCAAATTTTCTAAGTGCAATTCTAGACATTCTTAATTTTCTGTAATAACCGCGAGATCTTCCAGTTATTTCACATCTATTTTTAACTCTATTTTTTGCTGAATTTCTTGGCACTTTTGAGAGTTTTAAACTAGCTAAAAACCTTTCATTTAATGGCAGTGTTTTATTCATAATTATTTTTTTAAGCTTTAATCTTTTATTTTCAAATCTCTTAGCCATTTTTACTCTTTTTAAATTTCTTTCGATCGAACTTCTTTTTGCCATTTAATTTAGCTCCTTATTTTTTTCTTTATCTTTATTTTTTTCATTATCTCCCTCTTTTTTAATTTTTTTCTTATCAGCAGAAAAAATACCAGCTTTAGCAAATGGAAAATTAAAACTATCAAGTAACATTCTAGCTTGATCTTTAGTCTTTGCAGTTGTTACAATGGTAATATCTAAACCTCTAATTTTATCGACTTTATCAAAGTTAACCTCTGGAAATATAATATGCTCTTTAACACCAAAGCTATAATTTGCCTCACTATCAAAACTATTAGGGTTTAAACCTCTAAAGTCTTTAATTCTTGGTAAAGCAATGTTTACTAGACGATCTAAGAAGAAATACATTTGATCTTTTCTTAATGTAACTTTTAAACCCAAAGGTATTCCTACTCTTGTTTTAAAATTTGAAATAGATTTTCTTGATTTTGTAACTTGAGCTTTTTGACCCGCAATAGCTGATAGATCATCTTCTGCGCTTTTTAAAATTTTATTATCGGTCCCATCTAAACCAAGACCCATATTTAAAACTATTTTAACTAGCTTTGGTGCTTGCATTTTATTTGTAAAAGACAAATTTTTACACAAAGTAGGCACTATCTCTTTAATGTATTTTTCTTTTAGTCTCGGAACTAATTTCATTTTTTACTCTTTGTTTTTGGTTTTTCTGTTTTTATATTTTTTTTAACTTCTTCTTTTTTTTCAATTTTTTTTTCTACTTTTTTCTCTACTTTTGCATCAGATAATTTAACAACATTTGAAATATCGATTGGTCTTTCTATAGTTATAATTCCGCCTTTTTTCTCTCTAGTAGGTTTTTGATGTTTTTTCTTTTCATTAATTCCTTTAACTAAAACTTTACGCACTTCAGGAAATACTTTAATTACATTTCCTGTTTTTCCTTTGTCATCTCCAGTAATAATTTTTACATTATCTCCTTTTTTTATTTTTAATTTAATCATAATACCTCTGGGGCTAAAGAAATTATTTTCATAAAGTTTTTATTTCTTAATTCTCTTGTTACAGGTCCAAAAATCCTTGTTCCTATTGGCTCTCCATTTGGTTGGACTAAAACCGCAGCATTAGCATCAAATTTTATTGAGGTTCCATCTAATCTTTTAATTTCTTTTCTTGTTCTAACAATCACTGCTTTATGAACGTCCCCTTTTTTAACTTTTCCTTTTGGAATGGCATCTTTAATTGAAACAACAATAATGTCTCCTATGGTTGCATATCTTCTTTTAGATCCACCCAAAACTTTAATACATTCTACTTTTCGAGCTCCAGTATTATCGGCAACGAATAACTCTGTTTGCACTTGAATCATTTATTTATTGCCTCCAACCACAGTCCATCGCTTAAGTTTAGAGATTGGCTTACTTTCCATAATAGAAACCATATCTCCAATTTTAGATTTATTTTTTTCATCGTGTGCATGATATTTTTTGTAAGTAGTCATTACTTTTTTATATTTAGGATGAACAAAGCGTCTGCTAACTTCAACAACAACTGTTTTGTTGCTTTTATCGCTCACTACTTTTCCTTTTAAAATTCTTTTTACCATTATTTTGCTTTGTTTAAATTAATAAAAGTTTTAACTTTAGCAATAGAACGTCTATTAGTTTTAATAGAAGCTGTATTAGTAACCTGACCATTTTTTTTCTTAAATCGGATATTGAATTGTTCTTTTTTTAATTTTTCCAATTCAGAAAATAGTTGATCCTGAGTTAATTTTTTTACTTCTTTAGTTTTCATTACTGCGTTCCTAGTCTTTTAATCATTTTAGTTTTAATAGATAATTTTGCTTGAGCTCTTTCAAATGCCTCTTTAGCAACAATCTCGTCAACTCCATCAACTTCAAAAATAATTCTTCCAGGTTTAACTCTAAATACGTAATATTCTAGTCCGCCTTTACCTTTACCCATCCTGACTTCTATTGGCTTCTTTGTAACAGGAATATTTGGAAAAATTCTAAGCCAAACTCTGCCAGCTCGCTTCATATGTCTTGTTAGTGCAACTCTTGCTGCTTCAATTTCTTTTGAAGTTACTCTATTAGGCTCAATTGCTTTTAATCCAAATGAGCCGAAGTTTAATTCAGCTCCACGTGTAGCTATACCGTGAATTTTTCCCTTAAATGCTTTTCTGTATTTTGTTCTAGCTGGCTGTAACATTTTCTTTCTCGTTTAAATTTTTAATTTCTGCATCCTCATTCTTTTTCTTATCTTTTTCAAATACAATTCCTTTATAAATCCAAACTTTTACACCAATAATTCCATATGTTGTTTCAGCTTCTGCTTCACCATAATCCACATCAGCTCTTAATGTGTGTAGTGGAATACTTCCTTCTCTTAACCATTCTGTTCTTGCAATCTCAGTTCCTGCTAATCTTCCGGCAACAGTAATTTTAATACCTTTAGCTCCTAATCTAAGCGTTGATTGCATCGCTCTTTTCATGGCTTTTCTGTATGCAATTCGCTTTTCAAGTTGTTGCGCTACATTTTCAGCAACTAAATATGCATCCAATTCAGGTTTTCTTATTTCTTTAATATTTACAGAAACATCTGAGCTAGAAATTTTGTTAAGATTGCTTTTAATTTTGTCTATATCAGAGCCTTTTTTTCCAATTACAAAACCTGGCCTTGATGTAAAAATAGTGACTATACATTTCTTAGTAGGTCTCTCGATAAAGATTTTAGAAATACCCGAATTTTTAAGATTTTTTTTAATGTATTCTCTAATTTTAAAATCCTCGATCAAATATTGACCATATTCTTTTTTCTTAGCAAACCACATTGAATCCCAATTTTTATTAATACTTAGTCTTAAACTAATTGGATTAACCTTTTGTCCCATTACTTTGTCGCCTCCAACGGAGCTTTTTTATTTTCTGAAACAATGATTGTTAAATTAGAAAAATGTTTTTTTATTCCTGCTGCCCTTCCTCTTGCTCTTGGCATAAATCGTTTTAGTGTAATTCCTTTTCCAACATAAGCTTCTTTTACAATTAGATTATCAATGTCTAACTGGTTATTATTCTCAGCATTGGCAATTGCAGATTTTAATGTTTTTTTAATTTCGTTTGCTACTCTTTTGTCTGTAAACTCTAAGTCCCTCATAGCAACATTAGCATTCTTTCCTCTAATACTTTTTAAAATATTGTTAATTTTACGAGGACTTGATCTTAAATTCCTGTAAATTGCTTTGACTTGATTTAAATCTTTACTTTTTGTCATCTTTTTTCTCGGTTGCTGGAGCAGCCTTTTTATCAGCTGGCGTATGTCCAAAAAATTGTCTTGTTGCTGAAAATTCACCTAATTTATGACCAATCATTTCTTCTGTAATAGTCACTGGGAAGAATTTTTTTCCATTGTGAACCTCAAAAGTCATTCCAATAAATTCTGGAATAATTGTTGATTTTCTTGACCACGTTTTGATCGGTTTTTTAATATTTTGATCCTTATGTTTTTGTACTTTTTTCATTAAACTTAACTCCACAAAAGGTCCTTTCCAGACTGATCTGCTCATAATTAATTAATGCCTCTCTTCTTCTTTCTAGAAATAATATATTTGTCAGTATTTTTATTTTTTCTAGTTTTCTTTCCTTTAGTCTTGATACCCCAAGGTGTAACAGGATGTCTTCCTCCATTAGTTCTTCCACCGTGTGGATGATCTACAGGGTTCATTGCTATACCTCTTGTTTGTGGTCTAACTCCAAGCCATCTGCTTCTTCCAGCTTTACCAATTTTAATATTTTTTTGATCTGGATTTGATACAGCTCCAATTGTGGCTTTACATAAACTTTGTACTTTTCTTACTTCCCCAGAAGCTAATTTTAATGTTGTGTAGTCTTGGTCATGACTCATAATTTGCACAGAAGAACCTGCTGATCTTGCTAATACTCCGCCATTACCTGGTCTCATTTCAACATTATGAACAACAGTTGCTGGAGGAATATCTATTAAAGGCATGCAGTTACCAATTTCTATGTCTTTTTTTCTTCCTGAATGAATTTTAGTGCCTACTTTAATATCTTGTGGAGCAATTAAGTAACTTTGAGTTTTATCCTCATACTCAACAAGCATAATATTAGCTGTTCTATAGGGATCATACTCAAAACGAATTACAGTGGCTGGTATATCAAATTTGTTTCTTTTGAAATCAACAAATCTATACTTTTTTTTATGACCTGCTGAACGGTGTCTAGATGTAATTCTACCTAAATTATTTCTTCCATAAGAACCATTAATTCCTGAAGTTAAAGATTTAATAGGCTTACCTTTCCAAAGACCTGTTCTATCTAGAATAATTGTTCCTCTAGTAGATTTAGTATAGGGTTTATATGTTTTTAAAGTCATGTTTATATTCCAGTTGTAATATCAATTGATTGTCCTTTTTTTAAAGTAACAATTGCTTTCTTATATCCAGAACTTTTAGCAACTCTTCCTCTTACCATTTTAAATCTTGGGTGAAGATTAATCGTATTAACTTTAATAACATTCACTTTGAAAAGTTTCTCAATGCTTTTTTTAATATTTGCTTTAGTTGCAAATGGAGCAACTTTAAATACAACTTTATTTAATGAGCTTAGGTTTGTGGACTTTTCAGTCACAACGGGCTCAAGAATGATATCGTATGAGTAATTATCTGCTCTTTTTTTCATTTTAATAATCTATCTTGAAGTTTTTTAATTGAAGAATGAGTGAATAAAACATTTTGATATTTTAAAACGTCATAAACATTTGTTCCAATCTCAGGAATATTTTTAATATTTTTAATATTTTTTACATTATTCAGTAGAACTTCATTTTCTTTATCGTAAATTAACAATGCACTTTTTGAATTAATTTTTGATAAAAATTTACTAAAATCTTTAGTTTTAAAATTTTTAAAATCTTTATCTGATAAAATACTAATTTTATTATCTAGAACTTTACTAGATAGAGCATGTTTTAGTCCTAATTTTCTAACTTTTTTATTCAATCTTTTTACTCTATGTTTTCCTTTTGCCTTAGGTCCATGTGCAATACCACCACCGACAAATATTGGGGCTGTGATATTACCATGTCTTGCACCACCAGATCCTTTTTGTGGTCCAATTTTTTTTCTTGAACCAGCAACTTCTCCTCTAGTTTTTGTGTAACCAGTTTTTTTTGAATGACGACTTATTTGCCAATCAACCACCATTTTTATAATGTCTTTTCTAGGTTTTAAGGAAAAAATATTGTCTGAAACTTCTACGTTTCCAACATCTTTTCCATCAATTCCTAATTCTTTAATTTTCATATAATTATTTTTTCTTCTCAGCTGCAGGCGCTGCTGCTGGCTTTGCATCTTTTTTATTAGTTTCTGCGCTTTTTTCTTTTTTAGTTGATTTTTCTTTTAATCCTTCAGCAAGATCATCTTTGAAAGCTTGAATAGTATCTTTCATTGTTCTTTTATTTCTTTCTTTAACTGCCTTATTAATTTCAACTACAGCATTTTTTGCTCCTGGCACTGACCCTTTAACAAATAATAAATTATTTTTTAAATCAGCTTCAATAATTTCTAATCTTTCAACTGTTCTAAATTTATCTCCCATATGACCTGCCATTTTTTTTCCTTTGAATACTCTGCCGGGGTCTTGTCTTTGACCAGTTGAACCATGAGATCTATGAGAAACTGAAACACCGTGGGTTGCTCTTAGTCCTGCAAAATTATGTCTTTTCATAACTCCAGCAAAACCTCTTCCAATTGTTTTAGATCTAATATCTACAAAATTTATATCTTTGAATATATTTAAGTCCACGTCTGAACCTAATTTAAGATCGCTATCTTTATCTACTCTAAATTCTTTTAAAATTTTCTTAGGCTCTAAAGATTTTTTTGCAAATACACCTTTCATCTGTTTTGTAACTTTTGAATTTTTTATATGCCCAAAACCTACTAATACTGCACTATAACCTCGTTTTTCTTTAGTAATCACATCCACTACTTTTCCTGGCTCAACATGAAGAACAGTCACAGGAACAGATTGACCATTCTCATAAAATCTTCTTGTCATACCAATTTTTTTTCCTATTAAACCTAAAGTCATAAATTATATCTTAATTTCTACATCTACTCCTGAAGCTAGATCTAACTTCATTAACGCCTCAACTGTTTGAGGTGTCGGATCTAGAATATCTATCATTCGTTTATGTGTTCTTGTTTCAAACTGTTCTCTACTTTTTTTGTCAATGTGTGGTGATCTTAGAACAGTAAAAATTTCTTTACGTGTAGGAAGTGGTATTGGTCCTCTAACTTGAGCTCCTGTTCTTTTTGCAGTGTTTACGATTTCAATGGTAGATTGATCTAACACTTTGTGATCATAAGCTCTTAATTTAATTCTGATATTTTGTTTATCCATAGTTAAGCCATTTTCTTTGTAACTTCGTCCTGAACATTTTGAGGAACGCGATCATAATGATCGAATTGCATAGTATATTGCGCTCTACCTTGCGACATAGATCTTAAAGTGTTTACATAACCAAACATATTTGCCAGTGGGACCATGGCGTTAATGACTGCAGCGTTACCTCTTTTATCTGTTGATCCAACTTGTCCTCTTCTGCTGTTTAAATCTCCAATAACATCACCCATATAATCCTCTGGTGTTACAACTTCTACCTTCATAATTGGCTCTAATAATTTTGGATTTGCTTGTAGGCATAATTCTCTAAAGCAATATCTCGCTGCTAATTCGAATGCTAAAGGACTAGAGTCTACTTCATGATGTAAGCCATCTAAAATTTGAACTTTATAATCTAATAATGGAAAGCCTGCTAATACACCAGAGTCTGCAACGCTCAATATTCCCTTTTCAACTCCTGGAATAAATTCTCTTGGTATCGCTCCACCTTTAATTAAATTTTCAACAATTCTACCCTCTCCTTGAGAAAGCGGTTCAACCGCTAACTTAACTTTAGCAAATTGTCCTGCTCCACCGCTTTGTTTTTTATGAGTATATTCAAGTTTGGATGATGAAGTAATGGTTTCTCTATATGCAACTTGGGGAGCTCCGATATTAGCTTCAACTTTAAATTCTCTTTTCATTCTGTCTACAATAATTTCAAGGTGCAACTCACCCATTCCTTTAATAATTGTTTGTCCAGATTCATTATCTGAGGAAACTCTAAAAGAAGGATCTTCTTTTGCTAAACGATTAAGAGCTTCTCCCATTTTTTCTTGGTCATTTTTAGTTTTAGGTTCTACTGCAATTTCAATAA
>RGRP01000002.1 GCA_010021145.1 Candidatus Fonsibacter lacus | reverse complement strand
TGAGCATCAAATCCAGCTGATAATAATATAAATTCAGGCTTAAATTCGTTTAATTTATCATAAACTTTATTATAGCTAGCAAAGAATTCTCTAGAATTTGTTCCTGCTTTTAGAGGAATATTTAAAATATTATTATATTTACCAGTTTCATCTTTAGATCCTGTCCCAGGATAAAATGGAAATTGATGTGATGAAATATACAAAACTTTTTTTTCATTATAAAAAATATCCTGCGTGCCGTTTCCATGGTGAACATCAAAATCAATAATTGCCACTTTATTCATTTTATATTTTTCCATTAAATAAGTTGCGCCGACAGCAATATTGTTAAATATACAAAATCCCATAGCCTGCTCTTTTTCAGCATGATGTCCAGGAGGTCTGACAACACAAAATGCATTATCGAATTCTTTATTCATTACGGCATCGATAGCATTTATAATTGCCCCAACTGCATCGTAAGCTGCTTTTTTGCTACCTTTAGAAACAATTGTGTCTCCATCAAGAAAAGCCAAGCCTTCATTTGGAAATGATTGATTAATTTTTTCAAAATATTTTTCTGAATGAGTAAGTTTAATATATTTATCATCAAAAGATCTAACCTTTTCCCAAATTAATTTTTGAGATTGTATTTTTTTTAAACCATTTATGATTGACGGAATTCGCTCAGGACATTCTGGATGACCTGGTCCAGTATCATGTTGAACGGAAGAATCAGTAGTAAATATACAAGTTGTCACTTAAAGTAATTAACAAGGATATCCAAGTATATATTTTTTAATTTTTTTAGATCAGCAATTTTGGCCATCTCATCTACTTGGTGGATTGTTTTTGCAATTAAACCAAATTCAATGCAAGGTGCAATTTTTTTTATAAAACGAGCATCCGAGGTTCCTCCCGATGTAGATAAGATAGGATTAATTTTTGTACTTTTTTTTATGACATTTTTAATCATATAAACGGTTTTGTTAGGCCTTGTTAAAAAAGACTCTCCTGAAACATGATATTTAATTTTGTAACTAGCCTTAGATTTTTTAGTAATAGAAGAAAAAATTTTATTAAATTTTTTCTTAAGAGAGGTTGACGTGTGTAAGTTATTAAATCTTATATTAAAAGAAGCTTTGGCCTCAGCAGGAATAACATTGTCGGCAGTGTTATCGATAGTAATTTTTGTAACTTCAAGATTTGAAGGTTCAAAATCTTTATTGCCATTATCTAGTTTAAATTTTTTTATTTTATTTAAAACTTCAACTATAATTGTTGAAGGATTGTTAGAAGCATGAGGATAGGCAACATGTCCTTGAGTACCTACAATCGTTAAATGGCCAGTCATACTCCCTCTTCTGCCAATTTTAATCATTTCCCCTAGTTTACTTTCATTTGTTGGTTCGCCTACTATGCAGAAATCAATTTTTTCTTTTTTTTGTATTAATTTTTCTATAACTTTTTTAGTACCGTTAATCGCAATAGTTTCTTCATCGCCAGTTATTAAAAAACTAATTGAGCCTTTTTGTTTTTTATTTTTTTTTAAAAATTCACTAACAGCTGCAATAAAGCATGCAATTGAGCCTTTCATATCGCTAACGCCACGACCTATTAATTTTTGATTTTTTATAACCCCACCAAAAGGATTTACAGTCCAAGACTTTAGATCGCCAACTGGAACAACATCAGTATGTCCTGCAAAACAAAGGTTAGGAGAACTATTTCCGATTTTTGCATATAAATTTTTTATTTTTACAGTTCCTTTTTCTTGGAACTCCATAATCTGACATTTAAATCCTAATTTTTTTAGATTTTTTGCAACAACATTAATTGCCCCATCATCTTTAGGCGTAACGCTCTTACATTTAACCAGATCTTTTGCTAAAGAAACTTCACTGATAGTTTTTAACATATCAGTCTCGCAATAATTCGTTTATTGAAGTTTTGCTTCTAGTTTTTTCGTCAACAGTTTTAACAATCACCGCGCAATATAAACTTGGTTTACTTTTATCTTCATTTGCAAGCGATCCTGAAACTACCACCGAATAGGGAGGAACTTTTCCATAGATAGTTTTGTTTGTTTTTCTATCTATAATTTTTGTTGAAGCACCAAGATATACCCCCATAGAAATTACAGAACCTTCACCAACAATCACCCCCTCCGCTACTTCAGATCTTGCTCCGATAAAACAATTATCCTCAATGATGACTGGATTTGCTTGCAGAGGCTCTAGCACTCCGCCAATTCCAACTCCTCCAGAAATATGACAATTTTTTCCAATCTGCGCACATGAACCAACTGTTGACCAAGTATCAATCATAGTTCCATCATCAACGTAGGCACCAACATTTATAAAGGATGGCATCAACACAACATTTTTTCCAATGTATGCAGATTTTCTTATAACTCCATTTGGCACTGCTCTAAATCCAGCTTCAATATGTTTTTTTTCATTCCAAAGGGTTGTTTTGCCATCTACTTTGTCAAACCAGCTGGTATATGGACCTGAAAGAATTTTATTATCTTGAACTTTAAAACTTAAAAGAATTGCTTTCTTTATCCATTGATGAGTATGCCATTCATTATTTTTTTTTTCACAGACTCTAATATTACCTGAGTCAAGTTTTTCTAAAGTTTCGTTAATAGCTGAGATAATTGTTTTATCAGAATTTTTATTAATATTATTTTTATCTTCCCAAGCTTTTAAAATAATATTTTCTAGACTCATGTCTATTTAATTAACAAATTACACTGCTCAAGAAAATGATCTAATTCTTTTATTTTGAAGTGTACATGATCTTCATCATGACCTTCTTTTGCCCAATTATCTTCATTTATTACCCATCCTGTTTTCATGCCAAGATCATGAGCGGGCTTGAGGTTTCTTGCAATATCTTCAAAAAAAATACTTTGCTCAGGCACAATATCGTACTTTTTAATAAGCCTCTCATAAGGAGACCTTTCTGGTTTTGGAACAAAATCTGAATCAACAATGTCAAATATTGAAAATAGGTTTTCATCAAGTTGTAAATTATTAACAACATTTTTTGCATGTTTTCTTGATCCATTAGTAAAAATAATTTTTTTTCCAGGTAAACTTTTTATTTCTTTATTTAATTTTTCATTTTTATTTAAAAAACTGTAATCAATGTTATGAACAAATTCTAAAAAGTGATGAGGATCAACATTATGATTTTTGATTAAGCCATTCAAAGTTGTTCCATGTTTTTGGAAGTAATCATTTTTTATTTGAATAGCCTCTTCATGATTAACATTTAAATGTTCAGTGATAAAATTTGCCATCAGTTTATCAATTCTTGAAAATAAATTTGTCGATGAAGGGTAAAGAGTGTTATCTAAATCAAAAATCCAAAATTTTACGTTTTTTATCTCATCCATTATTTTACTATAAGTGTACCAGCTCCAAGATTTGAAAATAATTCGAAAAGAACGGCATGAGATTTTCTTCCATCAATAATAACTACTCCGTTTACACCCGACTCGATAGCGCTAATACACGTTTTAATTTTTGGAATCATTCCGCCAGTAATCGTTCCATTATCAATTAGATCTAAAGCTTGTTTTGTAGATAATTGCGATATCAGGTTACCATTTTTATCATTTACTCCAGGAACATCAGTCATCAATAAAAGCCTTTCAGCCTTTATTTGATTTGCAATCGTACCAGCTGCTGTGTCCGCATTTACATTATAAACTTGGCCTTTATTATCCATTCCCATAGGCGCAATGACAGGAATAATTTTTTGCTTAAAGAAGTTATTTAATATTTTTGTATCAATCTTTTTCGGGTCTCCAACAAATCCTAATTGTTCATCTATCGCTTTATCGATATGAATTACATTATTTTTTCTAACAGTAACCGATTCTGCTTTAGTCCCATAATTTATAATTGCATCTCTTAGATCTGGGTTAATCTCATTTAATAAAACGTCTTCTACAACTTTTATCACATTCTCATCGGTTACTCTCAATCCAGAAATAAATTTACTTTCTAAATTTTGAGATTCTAGTTTTGTTTTGATTTGAGGACCGCCACCATGAATAACAGCAACATCAACATCTAATTTTCTTAAAATTGCTGCATCCTGTGCAAATGCTTTAGACAAACTTTGATCAGACATAACCTGACCACCATATTTTAGAATTATTTTTTTATTTTTATATTTGTCGAAATAAACAGATGCCTCTTGAATTGATGGACCAAGTTCTGGCCAAAAAGACTTAATATCCATCAAACCGTTTTCACCGTAGTTTTTTTCATTATGTAATATTGTTGAGCGATCGTAAGAACGTTACTTACGGTCCAATATACAACTAATCCAGAAGGAAAAGTTGCTAACATAACCGTCATTATTAAAGGAAAGAAAGCAAAAATTTTCGCCTGTATTGGGTCTGGAGGGGTTGGGTTTAACTTCATTTGAAGGTACATAGTGATACCCATTAATATTGGCCACACACCTATCATTAAAAATGAAGGAGGATTCCAAGGAATGAGACCAAATAAATTGAAAATAGTTGTTGGGTCTGCAGCTGATAAATCTTTGATCCATCCAAAAAACGGCGCATGACGCATTTCAAGAGTTACAAAAAGCATTTTGTATACAGCAAAGAAAATTGGGATTTGAATTAATACTGGAAGACATCCTGATAAAGGATTTACTTTTTCTCTTTTATATAAAGCCATCATTTCTTGTTGCGTTCTTTTCATATCATCTTTGTAGAGTTCTTTTATTCTTAACATTTCTGGCTGTAGAACTTTCATTTTAGCCATGGATCTAAAAGAATAGTTGGCGAGTGGAAAAAATATAATTCTTACAATGATAGTAAGAATAATAATGGCAACACCGAAATTTCCAACAATTTTAAATATATAATCAATTATAAAAAATAGAGGTTTTGTAATAAAATAAAACCAACCCCAATCAATAGCTAAATCGAAACGATCAATTTTTTCTTTTTCAGTATAGTTATCAACCGTATGAACTTCTTTTGCACCAAGAAATATTTTGAAACTACTAGAGGAGCTCTTCTGAGGATTTACTATAGTTGGCTCAGATATTATAAAATTTGCTTTATAAGCATTTGCATATGAATATTCTGCTTTAAAAGATTTTCCATTTTCAGGAATAATTGCAGCCATCCAGTATTTATCAGTAATACCAAACCAGCCACTTTTTCCGTTATAGGTCTTTTTTTCTTTTTCTACATTAGTGTAGGTTTCTTCTTTTAGATTTTTATCCGAAACACCAATTAAACCTTCATGGAGAATATAAAAAGCATCTGTATGAGGTTTTGTATTTTTAGTAATTTGGGAATAATGAAATAGTTCAGCAGTTTTGTTTTTTTCATTTCTAATTGTTTCTGTAACTTTAAATAAATATTTATCATCTACTTCAATTTTTTTTGAAAAGACTATTCCTTCTCTATTATTCCATTCAAGAGTAACAGGAGAAGAAGGGGTTAATTTTTTACCTTCCTTAATTTGCCAAACGCTGTTGTTGTCAGGAACTTTAATGTCCGACTTGGCTGTTGCCCAACCAGACTCTACAAAATATCCATCTTCAGATTTTTTAGGACTAAGAAGAACAATGAATTTGCTATTTTTATCTAACGCTTCTCGGTAATTTTTTAATATAATATCGTCAATTAGAGCTCCTCTTAAAGATATTGAGCCAGACAAATTACTATTTTCAATCAATACTCTATCACTTTCTTTTAGAGCTTCGCCTCTAGAAATAGCTTTTGTTGGATTTGCCTTTGTAGTTTGTGGGGTTTCTGGTTTTTGAATATTAGTTTGAGTTTCAGTCTTTCCTTGAATCTCTAGCTTCTTTTTTTGAGCCTCATTAGGATTTTCAAAGTACATTGACCAACCAATCAAGATTGCAGTTGATAATATGACCGCTATGATAACGTTTCTATTTTCCATTATTTATTTTTCTTATTTACGACAGGATCGTAACCAAACCCACCACCTAAAAATTTAATAGGATGACATCTTAAAATTCTTAAAATTCCTTTAAAACATCCTTTGATAAAACCAAATTCTTTCAAACTTTGTATAAAGTATTCAGAACATGTCGGATCATAATGACAAGCGTTATGAAAAAAAGGAGATAATAAAAATTTATATAGTTTAATAAGTTTTGTAAGAATAAAAGAAAAAAAATTATCTATTTTTTTTATCATTATTTTAACGAGCTAAATTTATATTCAAGTTCTTTTACAATTTTATCAAAATCAACATCATATATTTTTGATTTTGCAAAAACAGCATACTTATATTTATTGTTAAATGAATCAATCTCAGTAATCGCTTTACGTGCAGCCATTTTTAATCTTCTTCTAATCTTATTTCTTTTTACAGCATTTCCGAGCTTTTTAGCTGAGACAAAACTTATATGAATTTTATTTGTTTCAGGAGAAGTATCTTTGTTGGTGTAATAAATTGTGAATAAGTCAGAACTTACTTTTTTGGCTGATAGAATTTTTTTAAATTCGAGATTGCCTCTAAGACTTTCAAATTTTAGAGTCTTGGGCATGACTTAAGCAGATACTGATTTTCTTCCCTTAAATCTTCTTCGAGCAATAACTTTTCGACCGCCTTTAGTTGCCATACGTGATCTAAAACCGTGTCTTCTCTTTCTTACTATTTTGCTTGGCTGATAGGTTCTTTTCATTGTGATAATTAGAATTTGGCTATTTATAAGTAAATTGTTAAATCATGTACAGCAAAAGTTTTTATTTAATACGATTTAAAAATGACGCAATTATCAAAGCTTAAAATTATTTTAGGATTAATTTATCTTTTAATAGTGGCTTTGGTTACTTTTTTATTTTTTTATTATGAAGTTTATAATTATGTAAATTCAGATTTTATTAAAAATGATCGAAAAGTAGTTCTAAATTATATTAATCAAAATATTTTTGTTTCTTCATTTTTATTTTTTTTATTTTGTACAATTTGGTTTTTCTTGCTTGGTTTTGGTTTTCCAGTGGTCATTGCAGCTGGTTTTATTTTTGGTTCATTTCTAGGATCTTTTTTATTACTAATGGGATTTGCATTCGGTTCTACTGCTTTGTATGTTTTTGCAAATTACTATTGTAGAGATTTAGTTTTTAAATATTTTTCAAATAAATATAGACGCTTAGATAGTCATTTTAAAAAAAATGATTTTGCTTATTTGTTGTTTTTACGATTAGTTCCAGGAATACCTTCACAAGCCGGCAGCTTAATACCAATATTATTTAATATGAAACTTAAAAAGATATTTCTTTCAAATATTTTTGGTGTAGCTCCTGGAATATTTATTTCCGTAAGTTTAGTATCTGGAATTAGTTCAAAAATTGAAGAGGGACACCCGTTTAATTTAGATTTATTATCAGATCCAAAAATATCTATACCCTTAACGGCTCTTGGTATAATGGTTCTAATAGTTAATTTCATAAAACAAAAATTTTTTAAGAGTAAAATTTGAGTAAATTCTTTAAGAATAGTCTCTCGGAAATTAAAGATATTTGTGTTCCATTATATAAAATATTAATCCCATTTATTTTTATAATTAAAATTCTAGAAGAAATTGGAATAGTAAAAATTATTTCAAATCTTTTTGAACCTATCGTTCAGTTATTAGGTCTACCAGCAGAGCTAGGTATAGTTTGGGTTACCGCAATTATCATCAATGTTTATGCTGCAATTATTCTTTTTATTAATATTGTTCCTTCTTTAGATTTAACCGTTGCACAGGTCACCGTTTTAACCGTAATTATTTTAATTGCTCATAATATATTAGTAGAAAGTGCTATCTCACGTGCAGCTGGAGTTTCTTTTTTTTATGCTTCTATTTTGAGAATAGGAATTGCATTTGTAGCTGGGTTTATTTTATATAGAATTTATTTTTACTTTGGATTTTTACAGGAAAAATTTAGTTTAGTTCTAGAGCAGCGCGTTGTTGCAACAGATTATTATTCTTGGCTTTTAGGGCAGGTTGAAAACTTAATCTATATATTTTGTATTATCTGTATTTTAGTTTTTTCTTTAAATTTTTTAAAAAAAATTGGCGTTGAAAATTTAATCAAAAGACTTCTTGCAAATCCATTAAAGCTCATGGGAATTAGTTCTAGCGCAATAAATATTATTATCGTTGGCTTAACTATTGGGCTTCAATTTGGAGGAGGATTGCTAATAAAAGAAGCAAAGTCAGGATCAATTAACAAGCAAAGTATTTTGCTTTCTCTGTCTTTATTAAATTTAGTGCATGCTGTTATTGAGGATACCATATTGATGATGATTATCGGAGGTCACATTTCTGGTGTATTATTTTTTAGGGTAATTTTTTCTTTATTAATCGTTTTTTTAATACTCTTTTTATATAAAAAGTTTCAGGGTTTATTTAATAAACTTGTTTTTGTTAAGATTTAAATTGAGACGCACAAAAAGTTGCAATTAATCCAGCAACACCTAAGAAAGAAAATGCTAAAACCCAATTTGTTTCTGATAAAAATAAATCTAATTCAGCTGTCCAACCAATTAAAAAAGATAAAATTGCACTAAATAAAGAAAAAGAAATTAAAATTTTTTTTCTTCCTAAATTATCTGAAAGATATCCAGCAATTATAGAGGAGAACACGCCGGATAAATGAATTGAAAATCCTATAATAATACCAACAGTGACGGTCGTAATAGATATTTTATTTATAATTATAACACTTAAAAAAACTGGTAACCAAGACCACAAGCCAAAGAGTTCAATTGCATGAGCGGTATATCCTGTTATTAAAAATTTAGTTTTTCTATTTTGATTTAAAGAAAATTTTTTATTCAATTCTGCAAATTGATATTTTTTTAAAAAATCTTGATAAATAGCTGTTAAAAGAAAAGTTGCTCCGGCAAGACTAATTAATGATGCAGTTAAAAAACTTATTTTATAACCATAGTTAGTTGTAATGATATAACTTAAAGTTAAAGAAATTGCATAGCCAAAGGATTGACTCCCAAGCATTACACCCATCGCAGCGCCTTTGTTTTTTGATTTAAATTTTTCAGATACCAAGAGTATTGACGGACCGTAAATACCACCTTGAGCAAAACCTATAAAAAAATTAATAAAAATTGCGCTCCAAAAATCTTTAGCAATTAGATAAAAGATAAAACTCGATAAAAAATTTATTATCAAATAAACAGAAAGAATTCTATTTGGATTATAAAAATCTGAACAATATGAACTTATAAATAGGGCAAATGCAAAACCTATTACAAGGGATGTTTGTATTAAACCAGCCTCGGTTGCTGATAATTTCCATACAGTAATTAACTGTTGAATAGAACCAACGTACATAAAAAAGGTCAAAGCAGATAGTATTCTGCCAATGGCAATAAGTTTTAGCCAATCCCAATTATTTGTTTGCATGAATAAAGACCTATGATTATTTAATTAAAAAAAATAAAATAAGATATTAAATTTTAATCTTTCTAATATTTAAGCGCCCGTAGTTCAATTGGATAGAATGCCAGACTACGAATCTGGAGGTTGGAAGTTCGACTCTTTCCGGGCGCACCAATTAGTTTATTTAACTTTGATATAAACTTATAAGTTTGATACTAATTTACCACTATGAGAGTGAGTAGAAATTCAAAATATATAATTCCTTATTTAGAGAAATTTTATGAGTCTACTTCATATTACTCTTATTCATTAATTCGATTTGTGGCAGGAATAATGATGGTACCTCATGGCTATAGTAAATTATTTGTCAATTTAGATGGGACAGTTGATTTTTTTAAAAGCGTTCAATTAGAACCTGCTTTCCCATTAGCAGTTTACATTGGCATTTTAGAATTTTTTGGTGGAATATTTTTAGCATTAGGTTTTTTAACGAGATTTGTAGCAATTCAATTAATTGGTCTCTTATCAGTTGCAACTTTTTATATTCATTTAAAAAATGGTTTTCTTTGGGTTAAAGGTGGATATGAATATCCATTATTTTGGCTGATAATAATGATCGCGATATTTTTTAAAGGCGGAGACAGAGTTTCAATAGATAACTCTCTTCCAAAAGAATTTTAATTTGTGTTTAGATATTTAAACAACCTTCCTTTAAATAAAGCGGTAATTGTTTTTTTAATACTTATTGCTGCAGTGATATTATTGATCAGTCTGTACGTTTAATTCTTCTTTTACTAATAGATTAATTGTTTTTTTAGTATTTTTTATTTGCAAAGGTAGATTTCCTATAAATTCACCATCACATTGAATAGGTACTTTTAATTTAGAATTTATAAAAATATCATCACTTATAATCTTAATTACTTTATTATTTTCTTCTAAATTTTGTCTTTTTAAAATTTTAAGGAAATTCTTTATAACGTCAAATCTCGTTAGATTAATAAATAAATAAGTAATCAATTTTTTTTCAAAAATGTCAGTATCTTTTGTTAATTGAAAAGCACCTCCATAATGTTTTGCATTAGTTATTATAGCCCAATTTGCTTGATAAGCTTTATTATTAGCAAGAATTTTTAGCTCATATTTTTTAAAATAGATTAATTTTGCAAAGGAAATAATAAAAAATAATAATTTACCAAATATTTTTTTTAATAATAAATTCGATTGAATCGTTTCAACTATTGAAGCATCGTAACCAACTCCAGTCATTAAAAAAAATTTTCTATTATTTGCTTCTTGAATATGAATTTTTTTAATTTTTCCAGACAGTATAATTTGGGCTGCTTTACTAGGATTTTTACTAATATTTGCCTCATAGGCCCCTATATTTGCTGTTCCAAGTGGGATTATTCCAAGAGATGTTTTGTCATCCATCCCATTAATGACCTCATTTATTGTTCCATCACCACCAGCCGCAACGATAATGTCGAATTTTTTTATATGAACTTTGCAGAGTAGAGTAGCGTGACCAACTCTTTCTGTTGCAAATGTTTCAACGTGATTTTCTTTTTTTAAAATTTTTATAATTCTGTTGAGTAGAAATTTATTAAATAAACTTATTTTTGAGTTATATATAATGCAGATATTCTTCATAACTTTACATGAAGTTATTATTCGATTGATTATATAAAAAACATACTAAAATTTAGAGGATTGGTGAGCGCTTACATATTTGCTGTTAGGGAGATCTAGAGATAACTTAACTAGATTTAATTAACTTAAAGGATGCAAAGTACATAAGCACTCGGTTAAGTTGTGTATACTATTATTATTGCAAATTCATTAAAGAATTGTGAAATTTTAATTTACCTTAAATAAAATTTTTGCTTAAATTCAATCATGAAAATATCAAAGAAAAACTTTAAGAAGTTAAAAAAATTTATCAAAGGACTGAACAAAGAAGTTGTAAGCCTTAATAAGGAAGTTTCTAAGCTTAAATCTGAATTTAAAAAATTTAAGCCATACTCTCAGAAAAAAAAAGAAGCGGCAGTTATAGAAGCTCAAAATCAAACCCACTAAATCTAACGGTCGGCTAGCCAGATATTCTGGTTAGCCGAAAGTTAATCCTTGTGCGTGATAAAAATACGCTCCAAGCCCAGAAGTAAATACAATATCTCCGTACAATCCATGTTCAATTGAAACTTTTATTAATGAATTATGTCTAGAATAGGACTCCGCCATTATTAAACCCCCAATAAAAGTAAAAAGAATTACGATAGGGTTTAAATAAATTGCCATATCTTTTAAAGAAGAAAGATCTGTAAACAATCTCTTGAGGGAAAGCTGATAAAATTGGATAAAGAAACATTATTAATAACCACAAAAAAAAGTGAGAGCGAGGAAGATTTAAAAATTTAGATGGATCAAAAAAATAAGAAAAGGTTAAAACTAATGTGGCAATAATTAAAAACTTATAAAAAATAATTTTAAGATATTGATCAAATTTAAAATCTTTGAGATTAATTAAAGTAACTTTCTTATATTTTAAATAACAAACACAAATTATGGCGACCGCTGTCAGAGCTGAAAACATAGCGATGTTGGAATTTGTTGGAATTAAGATAATTGGAATAATTATAAAAAATACAAAAATTTCTATAGATTTTGTTATTTTTACCATCTGGCAATTCTTTTATCAGAAATTTTTATTTGTTAAGCAAAAACTTTAAAGAATATTGAGAATAAATTCAATTTTAACAATTTTGTAACAATAACATGTTCAATTCATGGTTGATGATTCGAAATGAAATTAAATGCTAAAAAAAGAGTCTTTTAAAAATAGAATTGATAAAATTTTAAATTATAAAAGTATTTGGATTTCAGATCTTCATTTAGGGACCAGAGGCTGCCAATCAGAACTTTTGTTGGAATTTATAAGACATACACAATCAGAAAAACTTTATTTAGTTGGCGATATAGTTGACGGTTGGGCTTTAAAAAATACTTGGTATTGGCCTCAATCTCATAATGATGTTGTTCAAAAAATTTTAAAAAAAGCTCGTCATGGGACGCGCGTATTTTATTTATCTGGTAATCATGATGAGATTTTAAGAAAATTTATACCTATAAATTTTGGTGGAGTTGAAATTGCAAATCAGGTCATCCATGAAACTATTGATAATAAAAAGTACCTAGTTGTTCATGGAGATCAATTTGATGGAATTATTCAATGTGCTAAATGGCTTGCAATACTAGGTTCTCTTACTTATGATTTTTTAATTTATTTTAATCGTTATATAAATTTTTTCAGAAAAAAATTAGGTTACGAATATTGGTCATTATCTAAATATTTAAAATTTAAAGTTAAAAATGCTGTTAAATTTATAAGTGAATTTGAAAAATTAGTGGGAAACTATGCAAAACAATACAAGGTTGATGGAATTATTTGCGGACATATTCATCACGCTAATATGCAGTATATCGATGATATTCATTATATTAATGATGGAGATTGGGTTGAAAGTTGCACGGCATTAGTTGAACATTTTGATGGAAGATTAGAACTAATTAATTGGATAGAAAAAAGACAAGAATTGTTTACAGAAAATCAAGATGTAGAGCAGCTTAAAATTGCTTCTTAATGAAAAGTTATAAAATTCTTATTGTTACAGACGCTTGGCATCCCCAAGTAAATGGTGTTGTAACAACTCTAAGTTATTTAGTAGAAGAACTTAAAAAACAAAATCATGAGGTTTTTTTAATAACACCAAATGATTTTATTACAATTCCTTGCCCTACATATCCTGAAATAAAATTATCAATTAATGCTTATCCTAAAGTTTATAAAAAAATTAAAGAGATTAATGCGCATATAGTTCATATAGCAACAGAAGGACCACTTGGATTTTTTGCAAGAAGATATTGTATGAAAAATAGTATAAAATTTACTTCTTCTTTACATACTAAATTTGCTGAGTACGTAAATAAAAGAACACATATTCCAGTTAGTATTGGATATTCTTTTTTGAGGTATTTTCATAAACCTGCCAATAAAATCTTAGTTACAACTAAGAATATGGAAAATGAGTTAACAAAGAGAAATTTTAAAAATTTAATTGTATGGAGCAGAGGCGTAAATAGGAATATTTTTGGTAAAGTGGAAAAAGCAAATGTTTTTTTACCTTCGCCGATTTACATTTACGTCGGTAGAGTTGCCATTGAAAAAAATATTGAGGCTTTTTTAGATATAAAAATTGAAGGCTCAAAGATTGTGGTTGGGGATGGACCTCAATTTAATGAGCTTAAAAAAAAATATAAAGACGTTTTGTTTACCGGAATGTTAAAGGAAAAAGAAGTTGCCTCCTATCTTGCGGCAAGCGACGTTTTTGTATTTCCAAGTAAAACAGATACTTTTGGAATTGTTATTATTGAAGCATTGGCAGCAGGCGTTCCAGTTGCAGCCTATCCAGTGACAGGTCCCCTAGATATCTTGCAAAATACTAAGGCTGATTGTTTAGATTGGGATTTAAAAGAATCTATGAAAAAAGCTTTGAATATCAAGAAAGAAGAATGCAAAGAAATTGCAAAGCAATATACATGGGAGAATTGTGCAAAAGTATTCTTACAAACTGCTAGTGTAAATTTACAATTTTGAGAGTTTCAGATCGTAAACTTTCAGCGATCTCAGAGTTATTCATTTTATGAAAAAGCTGACAATCTAAAAGCTCGCCGCATTCAGCATCAAATTTTTTATTAGATTTATTAATCAACTCCCTTGCAAACAGAATTCGTCTTAATTTATAGTTAATAATACCGGTAAGTTGAAATAAAAAACTATTTTGACCACGACAGTAGACTGGTAGAATTTTACAATTAACTTTTCTTACAATTGATCCAATTAAGGGCTTCCATTCTTTTTCTACGGCTTTTTTAAAAAGCCTTTCAGAGGTTGCAACTTCTCCTGAGGGAAAAATAATGACTAGTCCTCCTTTATTTATAAATTCAATAGTATCATTTTTTGATTTTATATTAATTTTTGCAGCATCTTTGCTCATATCTAATCTTAAAGGAAAAAGATAATCTCTTATATGATCAATTGCCGACAGCTCTTCATTAATTAATATTCGGTAATCTCTTCTCAATTTTGCAACTTCAGAGCAGATAATTAATCCATCGAGTATTCCAAAGGGATGATTAGATACAATAATACAAGGACCTTGCTTTGGAATGCGTTCTGCATCTTTGAGAGAATGCTCTATTTTTAAAATTTCTAAAGTTTTTTTCCAAAAATTATTCTGTAACTCTGGATTAGAATAATTTCTTTTATAAAGCTGTTTAAGATAAGAAAATCCAAATAATTTTTCTATAATCGTGTGTAATAATTTTTTGATCATAAATAATCAAAAAATTATAAACTAAATTTTTTTAAATATTCAGGTTTAATTGCTTTGAATGGAAGATATATAAAAACATCTGTTGTTTTAAATAATTTATCTACAACCGCACCATCACCTATTTTAGCGCCTAATCTTAAATAAGCTTTAATAAGTGGAGGTAATTTTTTAATAATTGAAAGGTCAGAAATGCTCTCCGTTGGTACTAAATTCATTTCAGTTTTTTTTGAAAAAATTGCATCAACTCTTATATTCTCCGGCATTAAAAATTTTTGATATAAATAAGATAATTCCTCTTTAATTACATCTGGATTTTCTTCTAAAAAACTTGCCATTCCAAAAAGGACATCATTTTTATTATGCTGAACATATTCATTAATTTTTGACCACATTAAATGGAGAACATTTTTTTTTCTAAACTGTTGAGATACACAAGATCTGCTTAATTCTAATCCATTCTGTGGTCTGTCTTGTGATTTATATAATGTATTTAAATTAAACTCCTCAGAGGAATAAAACCCACATTGTTGCAGAGCTACCTTTTGCTGAAGCAATCTATAAGTCCCAACAATTTTAGTTTTGCTAAATTTTGATGCTTTAAAAGTAACTATAATATGATCGCTATATTTATCGAATTTATCAGCATCCCTTTTAAAAGAACTTAAATTGAAAATTTTTTGGCCGTTTCTTTCATTAAAAAATATTTTATATCGAAGTCTTTGAGCTTTTCTAATTTCACTTTTGCTATTAGCTAAATAACAATTAAATACAGGTTGAAAAAAATTACTTGTTGAGACAAAAAAATTTTTAGGTAAATACTTGGTTTTTAAATTATCTATGATTACCATTGAAGCTCCAATTAGGTGATTTGTATGTAAGTAAAATGAAATTTATGTTTCATTTTTGTTACGTAGATTAATAGAATAAGTAATGATTTAATTGGACATGACGAAACAATGTTAAAATTATTTATTTTTATAGGACTTCTAACGAATATTTGTAGTTACTTATATTTTTCCTTTCCATTACCAATATTATTTGTAAATGCATTTTTGTTATTATTTGTTTATTTATTTAAAGAGATTAAAATTGAAGAAAGTTCTAATAAAAACAATTTAATTATTAATAACGACAGTTTATTAAATAAGAATCTTCAAGAATTTTTTGTAAATCACTTACAAGAGATTGTAATTATTATTAATAAATTTAATATAATTACTTTTGCAAATATTCCTGCACTAAATTTTTTTGGTAATAAATTAATAGGTCAAAACATTGGATCTGAATTGAGAATCCCAGATTTGTTAGATGCCATAGATCATAACAGACAAGATAAATTAATTAAAAAAATTGATTTAGAAATCAAGTTTCCTACATATAAATATTTAAAAGCAGATATTATTTCTGCAGAACTAGAAAATGTAATTGTAATTATGAGAGATTACACAGAAGTAAAAAAGTCACAAGATCTTAGATCTGACTTTGTTGCAAATGTAAGTCATGAATTAAAAACTCCATTGACTTCTATAAAGGGATTTTTAGAAGTAATTGAAAGTTCAGCTAAAGATGATCCTCAAATGCAGAAAAAATCTATTAAGATCATGCAAAACCAAGCTAACAAAATGCAGATTTTGATAGATGATCTTTTAATGTTAAATAGAATTGAGCAACAAGAACATATTAAGCTTAGAGACAAAGTAAGCATTAATGAAGTTTTAAAAGAAGTTATTTCAAATTGTACCGAGTTAGTTAATGAAAAAAGTATTAATATAAAATTTATTAACTCAAAAAAAGATTTTTTAGTTAAAGGCGATAAAGAAAAGCTTAATATTTTATTTAAGAATATTTTAGATAATGCAATTAAGTATTCATCACCTAATACAGAAATTAGTCTTGAAGCGAATTTAAAGAATGGAAAAGTGCTTATTGTGATACATGATCAAGGAATAGGAATACCTAAAAAAGACATCCCAAGAATTACTGAAAGATTCTATAGATCAGATAATGGAAAAAAATTAAAAATTGAAGGAACGGGTATTGGCTTATCTATTGTAAAACACATTATTAATCAGCACGAAGGAGAATTGAGAATCTCTAGTATTGAAGGAAAGGGATCCACCTTTACCGTTGAATTGAACGAATTTAATAATTCTTAAAAATCCAATAAATCATTAAATTTTTTTTCTAAACACAACTAAGAATTTAGTTTTTGTAATAAATCTTTAATAAAACTGTAACATAATAGCACATCAGAAAGCATAAAAGACCCAGATTAAATTAATTAAACTAAGGAAATAAAAATGAAAAAAATTAAGTTTATTTTATCATTTGTTTTAGCGTTGTTAATTTCAACAAGCGCTTTTGCAATTGAAATCACAGGTGCAGGAGCCTCGTTTCCAGCGCCTATTTATACTAAATGGGCTGAAGAATATAAAAAAATCTCAGGAGACAGCCTAAACTACGCTTCAATTGGTTCAGGTGGTGGAGTTAAACAAATAAAAGAAAAAACAGTTGATTTTGGTGCAACTGACAATCCATTAAAAGGTGAAGATCTAGAGAAAGATGGAATGGTACAATTTCCAGCAATTATAGGTGGAGTTGTTGTAATATTTAATCTTGATGGATTTACGCCAGGAGAATTAAAAATTGATGGCGATACTACTGCAAAGATTTTTGCAGGAGAAATTGAAAAATGGAATGACAAGCAAATTGCTGCTTTAAATCCAGGAAAAAAATTACCAGATCAAGCTATTACAGTTGTAACAAGATCAGATAGCTCAGGAACAACAGCTATTTATACTGACTATCTATCTTCAGTAAGTGCATCTTGGAAAGAAAAAATTGGTAAAGGTGGCACAGTTAATTGGACTGCTAAATCAAACGTAGGTGGAAAAGGTAATGAAGGCGTTGCAGCAAACGTAACTAGAATTAAAGGCGCGATTGGTTATGTTGAATATGCTTATGCAAAATTAAACAAGATACCACACTTGAGTATGAAAAATCATGATGGTAAGTTTGTACAGCCTGATCTTACTTCATTTGGCGCAGCAGCGGCTAATGCTAATTGGGCAGGCACACCTGGCATGGGTATCTCTCTTGTTAATCAAAAAGGTGAAAAATCTTGGCCAATTACAGGCGCATCTTTTGTTTTGATGTACAAAGACTCGGCAAATAAACAAAAATCAAATGCAGCTTTGAAATTTTTTGAGTGGTCATTCAAAAATGGTGGTAAATCTGCTGCAGAGCTAGATTACGTTGCTCTTCCCGCAAATGTTACTGACTACATTTCTAAAAACGTTTGGAGTCAAATTAAAAAATAAATTAGTTAATTGTCGAATTACCCCAGTCTCACAACTGGGGTAATTTGTTGATCTGGCCTTATTAAATATTAGAAAAATGCTTAAAACAGCCAAAACCAAAGTAGTTAAAATACAAAGAGTACAGGATTTTATCTTTCATAAATTAACTCTTTTTTTTGCAGCTTTGGTCTTAATTTTTCTAGTAGGAATTATTTTATCTTTAATTGTAAGTGCTTGGCCTACTTTTAAAGAATTTGGTTTTAAATTTTTTATTAGTACCGATTGGGATGTAGTAAATTCCAAATTTGGAATGGTCATTTCTATTTATGGTACTCTTATATCAGCATTAATAGCTTTAATTATTGCCGTTCCTTTAAGTTTTGGAATAGCTTTATTTTTGACGGAAATATCTCCCAACTGGCTAAAAAGACCTTTGGGTACCGCTATAGAATTGTTAGCCGCCATACCTTCAATTATTTATGGGATGTTTGGTTTATTTGTTTTTGCTCCTATTTTCGGAGATTATATTCAACCAGTTTTGCAATTAGTATTTGGAAAAATTCCTATTATAGGAGCTTTATTTGTCGGGGCACCTAATGGAATAGGAATGTTGTGTGCGGGAATTATTTTAGCATTTATGATCATACCTTTCATTGCCTCAGTGATGAGAGATGTATTTGAGATAGTTCCATCAGTGCTAAAAGAGTCGGCATACGGCATTGGATGTACAAAATGGGAAGTTGTTAGCAAAATCGTATTTCCCTATGCAAGAAATGGTGTTGTAGGTGGCGTGATGTTAGGTTTAGGAAGAGCTTTGGGAGAAACTATGGCTGTAACTTTTGTTATAGGAAATGCAAATAGAATTAATGCTTCTTTATTTGCGCCTGGCTCTTCAATTGCATCCACCTTAGCAAATCAATTTGGTGAAGCCGAGCCTGGATTGCACTATTCATCACTTTTTGCTTTAGGACTTGCATTATTTATAATTACATTTGTTGTTTTAGGTTTAGCAAAATTTATGTTGTTTAGTATGGAGAAAAAAGAAGGGATCAAAACCTAAAATGAATAACTCAATATATAAAAGTAGAAAAAGAAAAAATTTTGTTGGTTTATTTTTATCAAATGCAGCTATGATTGTAGGCATCAGTGCTTTAATTTGGATTTTGATTGTACTTTTTTCTAAAGGTTTTGTTTCTTTAATTAGTTTAGATATTTTTATTAAAAGTACACCAGCTGCGGGATCAGCGGGCGGAGGTTTGGCAAATGCAATTTTAGGAAGTTTAATGATAGTTTCTTTAACGACTATAGTCAGTACGCCAATTGGAATATTAGCTGGAATTTATTTATCGGAATATGGCAATAAAAACTTAGTTGCATCAATTACTCGTTTTGTTTCTGACATCATGTTGTCAGCGCCATCTATAGTGATTGGTTTATTCGTTTATGCTATTTATGTTTCTAAAGTAAAACATTTCTCAGGATATGCAGGATCATTAGCTCTTTCGTTGCTTGCCATACCGGTTATTTTAAGAACTACAGAAAATATTTTACGTCTTGTGCCAACACAATTAAGAGAAGCGGCTTATGCCCTAGGAGCTCCAAAATGGAAAGTTTCTTTAAAAGTTGTTTTGCGTTCAGCAAAAGCGGGTGTTATGACTGGGATTTTACTTGCCATTGCAAGAATTAGTGGGGAAACTGCACCATTATTGTTTACTGCTCTTAATAATCAATTTTTCTCTTCAGATATGAATAAACCAATAGCCAACTTACCAGTGGTTATTTATCAGTTTGCTTTAAGCCCATATAAGAATTGGATCGATTTAGCTTGGGGTGGAGCTTTATTAATTACTTTAACCGTTTTAATATTAAACATTATAGCAAGAGTTTTTTTAAAGGAGAAAACAGCATGACAAAAAATGCTATCGAAGTAAAAAAATTAAATTTTTATTACGGAAAATTTAAAGCTTTAAAGGACATCAACTTAAATATTGAGGAAAAAAAAATTACAGCTTTTATAGGACCTTCAGGCTGTGGAAAATCAACTCTTCTTAGAACATTTAATAGAATGTACGATTTATATCCCGATCAACGTGCTGATGGAGAAATTAATTTATACGGAGAAAATATTCTTAATCCAAAGCTTGATTTAAATTTATTAAGATCAAAAGTGGGTATGATTTTTCAAAAACCAACACCATTTCCTATGTCTATATATAACAATATAGCGTTTGGAGTACGTTTGTATGAAAATTTAAATCAAAAATCTATGGATGAACGTGTTGAATGGGCTTTAAAAAAAGCTGCGTTATGGAATGAAGTGAAGGATATTTTAAATCAAAGCGGACTTTCCTTGTCAGGTGGTCAGCAACAACGCCTATGTATAGCCCGAGGTATTGCTGTAAAACCTACAGTATTACTACTAGATGAACCAACATCTGCATTAGATCCCGTTTCAACAAATAAAGTAGAAGAGTTAATAAATGAATTAAAAAAAGACTACACCATCGCAATTGTTACACACAATATGCAACAAGCGGCGCGTATTTCTGATTTTACAGCTTTCATGTACTTAGGTGATTTAATGGAATTTAATAAAACAAAACAAATGTTTCTTAAGCCAGACCGTAAAGAAACTGAGGATTATATCACGGGTCGATTTGGTTAATTTTATGATGAAATTAATTATATATAATTTTTTTTTTACAATAAGAACCAAAGTGTATAATAATAATTTAACTTGGAGGCTTAAATAAAATATGACTGAACACATTGTAACTTCATTTGAAGGTCAGTTGCAAAATCTACATAATACAGTAATTAAAATGGGCGCTTTAGCGGAGAGTCAGTTCTCCAGCTCTATTAGTGCTTTGCAAAAAAGCGATCAAGATTTAGTAGATAAAATTATTGGAAAAGATGAAAGAGTTGATGAGTTTGAAAAAAAAATTGAGACACAAGTGATTGACCTTATAGCTTTACGCCAACCTTTGGCCATTGATTTAAGAGAAACAGTTTCTGCGATGAAAATATCATCAGAACTTGAACGAATTGGTGATCTTTCAAAAAACATTGCAAAACGATCAAGAATTTTAAAATTAACTTTAGACCCTAAAATTACAACGGATATAAAAAATTCTGCAGAATTTGTTCAGAAAAACCTAAAGCTTACAATGGATGCTTATGCAAAAAGATCAGCAGAAAGCGCTTTAGAGGTTTGGGGGAAAGATAAAGAAATTGATGATTCAATTAATTTGTTAATGGAAGAATTATTAAAATTTATGAAGTTAAATAAGAAAAATTTAGAAGATGGAACCCATCTTTTATTTATAGCCAAAAATATTGAACGAATTGGTGACCATGCAACTAATATCGCAGAACATATTTATTTTTTAATCAAAGGAACACAAATTAAAGGTCAAAGACCTAAAGGACAGGACTCCATAGTATCGGGCAAATAACTTAATGTCAGCGAACATAGTAACAGTTGAAGATGAAAAACCTTTAATCACTCTCCTAAAATATAATTTAGAAAAAGAAGGATATAAAGTTAAGAACGCTGAGACCGGTCAAGAAGCATTACAGTTAATCAAAAATTCAATACCAGATATTGTAGTTTTAGACTGGATGTTGCCAGATTTTTCAGGAATAGAAATTTGTAAACAAATTAAGAGAGATAAAAAATTAAAAACAATACCAGTGCTAATGTTAACAGCAAAAAGTGAAGCAGAAGATAAAATTATAGGATTTGAAAGTGGCGTTGATGATTATTTAACAAAACCTTTTAACAATAAAGAATTAATTTTAAGAATTAAATCTTTATTAAAAAGATCAAAACCATCCTTACTTGAAGATTTGGCAATTTTTAAAGATTTAAAAATTGATCGTATCACAAGAAAAGTTTTTAGAGATGATAAGGAAATTAAACTAGGACCAACAGAATACAAGTTATTAGATTTTTTAATTAAAAGTCCCCAAAGAGTATATTCGCGAGAACAACTTTTAAATAACGTTAAAGTTATTTTTGTAATTGCCGATGTACTAAATTTTTTTTCTTTAAAGAAAAAATAATTTTTTTTTATTAGTTTATTAACTAAATTTTTACAAGCTGGCTCATGATTAATAAGAAGAATATTTTTATATTTTTTTTTAGTACTTTTTATTATATTAAATATTTTATTCTCATCTGTTAAATATAATTTTTTAGATAATATTACTCTCTTAATTTTTATTTTTTTTTTTAATAATTTAAAAGTATGTGTAGTTCTTTTAGAAGATGAAACGTAGGCAAAATCAAATTTTGTTTTTTTGTTTTTTAGAAATTTGATTATAAATTTTATATCCTTTTTTCCTTTCGAAGATAGAGGTCTCTCAAAATCGTTAATATTAGCGACATTCCAGCTAGATTTGGAATGTCTCATGACATATAAATTTAACATTGTTGTAATATATTAAATCACAAATTTTTAAATAAACTCACATGCAAAGAAAAGAAAAAAAATTAAACAAGTATATTAATCGAGAAATATCTTGGTTAAAATTTAATTTACGTGTTCTTGCTGAGGCTTCAAATTTAAAAAACCCTATATTAGAACGTCTAAAATTTCTATCAATTGCAGCAAATAATTTAGATGAGTTCTTTATGGTCAGAGTTGCTGGAATTTATAATCAAATTAAAGATAAAGTTTCCTTTTTATCTCACGATGGACTTACATGTGAAAAACAACTTGAGCGTATAATTATTAAAACAAAAAGGTTATTATCTACTTCAAATGAAGCCTGGTCGAATTTAAAAGTTGATTTAAACAAAGAAGGAATACTATTTGCCTCTTATCGTGACCTTAATAAATCAGAAAAAGTTAGATTAAATAAGATTTTCAGAGAAAATATTTATCCAATATTAACTCCATTGGTTATAGACCCATCTCATCCTTTTCCATTTATACCTAATAAAGGACATTTTTTAGTGATGTTATTAAATAAAAGAAACAAGAGTAAAAAGTTTTTTGCTACAATTTTAATCCCAAATAATATTGAACGTTTTATTAATGTTAGCAATAGAGAAGATATAAAAAAATATTTGAGCATTGAACATATTGTTAGTAATTACGTAAATTATTTATTTCCAGGTTATCATCTAAATAAATACACATCAGTTAGAATCATAAGAGACAGTGATATTGAATTTGAAGAAGAAGCAGAAGACTTAATAATGTATTTAGAAAAAGCTTTAAAGAAAAGACGAAGAGGTCGTATTGTTAAATTAGAAATAAGATCTAATGCCGATCCTTTACTAAAAAAATTTGTTTATAAAAAATTAGAAGTAACAGACGATGAAGTATACGAGATGGATAGTTTCGTTGGAATGCATCAGATTAGTCAAATTTATAATAAAAAAAATGCAAATTTAGTATTTAAATCATTTAGCCCAAGACAAGTTGAAAGATTAAAACAATTTAATAATGATTATTTTGCAACAATTAAGGCTAAAGATTTTATAGTTCATCACCCTTACGAGACTTTTGATGCTGTTATTCAGTTTTTAACGCAGGCCGCTGAAGACCCTAATGTTATTGCTATAAAACAAACTCTTTATAGAACTACTTCTGACTCACCAATTGTTAAAGCATTATTGCTCGCAGCAGAAAAAGGTAAATCAGTTACAGCTGTAGTAGAGGTTAAAGCAAGATTTGATGAAGAGAACAATATTAGTCTAGCCTCTACACTTGAAAAAGCGGGTGTGCAAGTTGTATACGGTTTTGTAAAATTAAAAACACACGCAAAAGCTAGCTTAATTGTGAGAAAAGAAAAAAGTAAATTAGTTAGCTACGTACATCTTGGCACCGGTAATTATCATCCTATTAATGCAAAAATATATACGGACTTATCTTTTTTTAGTTCAGATAAAATTATTTGCGAAGATGTTGAGAAATTCTTTAATTATATAACTACTTATGCCAAGCCTAAAAAATTAAAAAAATTAATTTTATCTCCGATATCTTTAAGAACGAAATTATATTCATTAATAGATCAAGAAATTGAAAATAAATTAAAAAGTAAGCATGCTGAAATATGGATAAAACTTAATTCTTTAGTAGATAAAGCAATGATCGATAAATTGTACCAAGCATCTAACGCTGGAGTTAAAATTTGCTTATTTGTTAGAGGTATTTGTTGTCTTAAACCTGGTATAAAAGGACTCTCAGAGAATATTATTGTAAAAAGTATTGTAGGGAGATTTTTAGAACATTCAAGAATTTACTGTTTTGCAAATGGGGAAATAATGCCAACAAGATCTAATCTTGCATTCTTTAGCTCAGCAGATTTAATGACAAGAAATTTAGATCGAAGAGTTGAATTATTAATACCGATAGAAAATTCCACAGTACATGAGCAGGTATTAGATCAAATCATGCTTGCTAACTATAAAGATGCTGAAAATAGTTGGTTCTTAAAATCTGATGAAAGTTATGAAAAAATTAAAGCAACAGCAGAGAATAATTTTTCTGCACACAATTATTTCATGAAAAACCCTAGTTTGTCTGGTAGAGGTAATTCTATTAATTTAAGTATGCCTGAAAAATTAAGATTAGTTAAATAATTTAATAATGATCGCTCGAGAAAGAGATTTTATAAATAAAGAAGCAATTATAGATCTTGGATCTAATTCCATCCGAATGTTAATTTACGATAATATTTTAAATTCTCAAATACCAGTTTTTAATGAAAAAGCAGTTTGCCAATTAGGAAAAAATCTAGATCGTACTGGAAAGCTTGATCCAAAAGGAGCTGAATTTGCTCTGACTGTTTTAAAAAGATTTAAGCAGATACTTAGCAACCTTAAGGTTAAAAAATATAAAGCAATAGGAACCGCCGCCCTTCGAGAAGCAACTGATGCTAAAGAATTTATTATTAAAGCACAAAAAATAATTAAAAAGAAAATTGTAATTTTATCTGGAAATAAGGAAGCTGAAAATTCTGCTCTAGGTGTCATTATAGGCTTTCAAAAAGTAAATGGAGTTGTAGCAGACCTAGGCGGAGGAAGTTTAGAACTTGCGAGAGTAGAAAAAAATATTATTCACGAGAAAATATCGCTCCCGCTTGGGGTTTTGAGGCTTTTTAACCAACCAAAAAGAAATAAGAATAAGGTAAGAAAAATTATAAGTTTTTATTTAAATAAAATTGAATGGTTAAGAAAAAATAAGATCAAAAATCTTTATTTATGTGGAGGAACATGGAGGACCTTTATGAATGCACACATGATAAAGAGTGATTACCCCTTAGCTATTTTGCATCAATATAAACTTTCAGGTTTTGAAACTTTAAAATTTGCAAATAAATTAAATTCAATAAAAGCAATTAAATATGAGAAATTAGCTTCAGCCACTAAATCAAGGACAAATTATATTCCAATAGGAGGCTTCATATTATCAAATCTTATTAGAATTTGTGACCCTGTTAATGTGTTTCTATCGCAATCAGGAGTTAGAGAAGGCTCCTTAATAAGCAGATCTCATTTAAGAGTTTTACAGAATAATTCCTTAAATAGATCCGTTCATTTTATTTCACACAAAAAAGCAGATTACGCCGCAAATTATCTAAAACTATATAATTTTATTAAAAATCTTTTTTTAAGTAATGAAAAACATTTTCCTCATAGACTTTTACTACCTGCCTGTTCTTTAAGTAATTTTGATTGGGGCTTAGGGGTTTATCAAAGGGCTGAATTAGTCTTTCAAGAAGTTATTAATGCACCTATCTTAAAATTATCTCATAGTGATAGAATTAAACTTGGATTAGTTTCTTTTTGGAGACACTGTTCTACTAAATATTATCCAAATGTTGAGTTTGTAAAATTATTAAGCAATGAAGAAATTGTAGCGTGTAAGCAGATAGGAGCAGCATTACGATTAGCATCTTCAATTGGAGTTATATCTAATATATTCTTTGATAAGATAAAAATTTACAAGAGTAGCAACAAAGATTTAATTCTAAAAGTTTCTAAAAAAGATACACAAGTAATTTCTAATCAAGTTCAAAAAAGATTAAGATCTTTAGGTGAGGAAATGAAATTAAAATCTAAGATTATTTACACTAATTAAGCAGATTTAATTTTCTTTTCAAGAAACTCTGGAAGCTCTTCAGTTGTTCCTTTTGTATTTCTATCTTCTTCTTCATTTTTCCAGCCCTTAGGTTGATAAGCATGAAGTACGTGTAATTTACAATAAACTCTTTCCTCCATAGGATTTCTTCCGCAGAAGTAAAAATTAGCTTCATCTGGATGTCCAATAGGCCATCTGCAAGTTTTTTCATTTAAATTTTCTAAACTCGTTGGATTTTCAGGCTCAAAATCTTTTTCAATAACAATAGCTCTAAGACCACGAGGCTTTCTTAATCTTTTTAAAGGAACGCTATTTTTGTGGTGGAATTTATTTTCACTTTTTTGAATGTAAATATTTCTAGAATGCGATCTTCCAGCAAGACCTAAACGGTGTGATTTTCCAATGACTGCATTTCTAGAAATACCATCACCTAGCATTGCAGCTATTTGGCTCGCAGTATGACCTTCGTTCCAAAGTTTTTTTAACTGCTCAGTTTTTTCTGGTGTCCATCCCATAAAAGCTGGTTAAATACTATATGTAGCCTAAGCTAAAGTAAATTATACTATATATGGGTTAAAAAAATGTAGATAAATCAGTGATTTATTTAATTTACATAAATTTATCCACATTTATCTATATATTTCAATAATACTTAAAATCATGAGCGCAATTAAAGATTATAAAATTAGAATTCCACAAGTGATGTCCATTAACTGGATTGGATTCTACACGCTTTATAAAAAAGAAATTTTAAGATTTTTGAATGTTTGGATTCAAACAGTCTTTTCACCTGTTGTAACTCTAATACTTTTTTTAGCTGTTTTTACAATAGCTTTAGGACTTAATAGAAATAATATTTTAGGACACGAATATGGAGTGTTCATATTACCAGGCTTAATTTGTATGCAGATTTTGCAAAATGCTTTTGCCAATACTTCTTCATCACTGATGATTGCTAAAGTTCAGGGAAATATTGTTGATATATTGTTTCCACCACTTAGTCCTATGGAAGTAACAGCAGCGATGCTTTTAGGGGCCATCACAAGAGGTTTAATTATTGGATTTTTTTCTGTGTTAATTATCATTCCATTTGCACATGTTCCCGTTCATAATATTTTTATAATTCTTATATTTGCATTACTTGGATCATCAATGCTTGCTTGCTTAGGATTTATTACAGGATTGTGGGCTCAAAAATTTGATAATATGGCAACAGTTACTAACTTTATTGTTGTTCCTTTATCATTTTTGTCAGGAACATTTTATTCTATACAAAATCTACATTCAGTATTTTATTATATTAGTCACGCAAACCCTTTCTTTTATGCCATTGATGGATTTAGATATGGATTTTTAGGACAGGCCGATGGATCGATTGTTATAGGATTTTTTTACTTAACATTTATTAATTTAGCTTTGTGGGTAATATGTTATATCCTTTTTAAAAAAGGATATAGAATTAAAAGCTAGTTTCCATGAGTTCAATATTAGGTACATATAAAAGAAGAGAAGTTTCTTTTTCAGAAGGAAAAGGAGTTTATCTTACATCAACTACAGGAGAGAAATATTTAGATTTTGTTTCTGGTATTGCAGTAAATTCTTTAGGACATTGTCATCCGCATTTAGTTGATACTATAAAAAAACAATCTGAAAAATTATGGCATGTATCTAATGCTTTTACAATTCCTGAACAGGAAAGATTAGCTAAAAGATTAACGGATAATACTTTTGCCGATTTTGTTATATTTGTAAACTCAGGAGCAGAGGCAACCGAAGCAAGCATTAAAGTTGCAAGAAAATATTTTTTTGAAATTGGTCAGCCTGAAAGAAATAGAATTATTACTTTTGAAGGTGCTTTTCATGGAAGAACTTTAGCCGCTTTATTTGCTGCTAATAACAAAGAGCATACTTTAGGATTTGGCCCTAAAGTTGATGGTTTTGACCAAGTTCCATTTGGTGATCATGAGGCTTTAAAAAAAGCGATTACAAAAAATACTGCTGCAATTATGCTTGAAACGGTTCAAGGAGAGGGCGGGGTGAGAGTTGTTCCAGATTATTGTCTAAAGCCCTTAAGAAAGCTTTGCGATGATAATGGAATTTTACTTATTTTAGATGAGGTTCAGTGCGGAATTGGAAGAAGCGGTAAATTTTTTGCATTTGAGTGGGCTAATATTGTTCCAGACATCGTTCCAATTGCAAAAGGAATTGGAGGTGGTTTTCCAATAGGAGCTTGTTTAGTAAATAAAAAAGTCGCTGTTGGAATGAAACCGGGAACACATGGAAGTACATTTGGAGGCAATCCTTTAGCAATGAGCGTCGGTAATGCAGTATTAGATATTGTTTTACAAAAAGGATTTCTAGAAAATGTTCAAGAAGTTGGAAGTTATTTTGAGACAAAATTAAAAGAGGTTCAAAAAAAATATAGTAATGTTATTGAACAAGTAAGAGGTATTGGTCTTTTAAGAGGAATTAAGTTAAAAGTAGATAATAATAAGTTTTTAGATCATTTATTTCAAAATAAGATGCTAGCAGTAAAAGCTGGCGATAACGTTGTAAGATTATTACCCCCACTTATTATTGAAAAAAAAGATATTGATGAAGCAATAAGAATAATTGCAAAAACTTGTTCTGAATTTTAATTATGAAACATTTTTTAGATTTAAGTTTGATTGATAAGAAGGAATTAAGACAGATTGTCGAAAATTCTAAGACTAGAAAAAAGAATAGAAATAATAAAGGCAAAGTTCTTGTTGATAAAGACAATCCTTTAGCAGGAAAGATGTTGCTGATGGTTTTTGAAAA
>RGRP01000001.1 GCA_010021145.1 Candidatus Fonsibacter lacus | reverse complement strand
AAAAGATTTTTATGCAGGCTTACGTGAATTAAAAGTAATCTAATTTATAAATTTAAAATTAGTATTTAATATTAATGATACCTGGTTTTAGTTACCGAAGAAGATTTTCAGATTTAAGTGAAAAAGAAATATTAGCATTAGCTATTTCTTCGGAAGAAGATGATGCTTCAATTTATAGAAGCTACGCTGAACATTTAAAAAAGGATTATCCTGATACTGCAAAAATATTTTTTGATATGGCCAGAGTTGAAGATGGTCATAGAAAAGTTCTAATCGATAAATTTCAATCAAGATTTGGTGAAAATATTCCTTTGATAAGAAGAGAACACGTTTCAGGTTTTTATGCACGAAAACCTGTATGGCTAATGAAAAATTTAAGTGTTGATAGAATTAGATTGGAATCTGAAATGATGGAAAGAGATGCTTATAATTTTTATATGAAAGCAGCTCAAGCAACAAGTGATGCTGGAACTAGAAAATTACTAGGAGATCTTGCTGCTGCTGAAGCAGGACATACTTCTGTTGCTGATAAATTAATTGAATCTCATTCAAGTGGAGATGCAAAAGAAATTGAGGCGAGAACTTCTAAAAGACAATTTATCTTAACTTGGGTTCAGCCCGGTTTAGCTGGATTAATGGATGGATCTGTTTCAACGTTGGCTCCAATTTTTGCAACAGCATTTGCAACACAAAACACCTGGACGACTTTTGTAGTTGGACTTGCAGCATCTATTGGTGCTGGAATATCTATGGGATTAACTGAGGCTGTTTCAGATGATGGAGCAATCTCAGGAAGAGGTTCGCCTCTTAAACGATTAAGATCTATAATCTGCATTAATTGAAATATATTCTGCATTAAAATCACAAGTATAAGCAGTAAATTTTCCCTTACCTAAATTTAAATTTACATCAAAGACAATATCGTCCCCAAGCATATAATTTTTAACTTTTTGCTCATCATAACTTGGGACCTGCATTCCGTATTTTGTAATTAAAGAATCCCCAATTTTAATTTCAATTTTTTCTTTTTTTATTTTTTCATTAGTCTTGCCAACAGCCATTAAAATTCTACCCCAATTAGGATCGCTTCCTGCCAGTGCTGTTTTCACGAGAGGAGAGTTTGCAATGGACATGGCAACTTCTTTTGCAAATTTATCATTAGAAGCGCCTGTTACATTAATGGTGAGAAATTTTTTAGCTCCTTCCCCATCTAAAACAACTTGTTTTGAAAGGTCTAACATGACTTCATAAAGTGCTTTTTCAAAATCTTTTGCGACTTTAGAATTAATATCGTTAATAATTCTATTCTTTGCTTTTTTAGTTGAAAAAACTAAAACCATATCATTTGTTGAAGTATCTCCATCCACTGTAATTGCATTAAATGTATTTTCGGTATTTCTTTTCAACATTTTATTTAGAACATCTTGAGAAATATTCGCGTCAGTAAAAATAAAACCAAACATTGTTGCCATGTTTGGCGCTATCATTCCTGAACCTTTTGCAATACCTGCTATATTTATAAAATCTTTATTCGTTTGCACAACTGCACAGCTCATTTTTCCAAACGTATCTGTGGTCATAATAGATAAAGCCTGCTTAATCCAAGTTAATTTTATAGGTCTTTTTAATTTTTCTATCAAACTAGGAAGGGCGCCCTTAATTTTTGCAAGTGGAAATGGCTGACCAATAACTCCTGTGGATGCAAATAAGATTTGTTTATTTGAAATTTTTTTTTTATCTGAAAAGAATTTTGACAGTTCAATAATACTGTTCAATCCTTGCTTGCCCGTATATGCATTAGCATTTCTAGTGTTAACTAATAAGGCTCTAATATCTTTTTTATTCGCTTTAACATTCCAATCAATACAAACCGATCTTGTTGAAGACTTTGTATAGACTCCTGAAAATATTGCTCCATCTGGAAAATAAAATAAACTTACATCATCTCTGCTCGCGTTATATAAGCCTGCGCTTACGGTTGAAATCTCCAGTCCATCAATACTTGGCATTTCTGGAAAATCTTTAGTAACTCTATTAAGTTGTTTTTTCTTAAAAAAGTTTTGAAATAGCGTAGTCATGTGTATTTTATTTAGTATTTTTTCAGTTATAAGGTAGTTGCTAAATTTATACTATTTAATTTATCTATAATAATATCTCAAAATGATACCCGGTTTAAACATTTTAAAAAAAATATTTAAAACATCTAATGAGCGTAAGCTTCTTGAAATACAGCCGTTGGTTCAAAAAATTAATTCATTAGAGCCAGATATCCAAAAACTTTCGGATGAAGAACTAAAAAATAAAACACAAGAATTTAAAAAAAGAATTAAAAATGGAGAAAATTTAAATAAAATTTTGCCGGAAGCATTTGCATGTGTTCGTGAGGCAAGCGTTAGAACTACAGGACAAAGACATTTTGACGTTCAATTACTTGGTGGAATTATTCTTCATCAAGGAAATATTTCAGAAATGAAAACTGGGGAGGGAAAAACACTAGTTGCAACTTTACCTGCCTACTTAAATAGCTTAACAGAAAAAGGTGTACACGTTGTAACCGTAAATGATTATCTTGCAAAACGTGACTCTGAGTGGATGTCGAAAATTTATAATTTTTTAGGCGTAAGTGTTGGCTGCATCATCAATGGCATCGACGATGTTAGTAGAAAAGCCCAATATGAATGTGACATCACTTATGGAACTAATAATGAATTTGGATTTGATTATCTAAGAGACAACATGAAGTATTCTATTGCTGAAATGGTGCAGCGAAAACATTATTTCTGTATTGTTGATGAAGTGGATAGTATTTTAATTGATGAAGCCAGAACCCCTTTAATTATTTCTGGACCTACAGAAGACAACTCCTCTCAATATTTTTTATGCAACAAATTAGTTAATCAATTAAGCAAGGAACATTACGATATTGATGAAAAAGATCGAAGCGCCTTACTAACTGAAAAAGGAATAGATTTTATTGAAGACAAATTAAAAAAAATAAATTTATTAAAAGGCGCCAACTTCTACGACCCACAAAATTTATCTATTGTTCATCACATAAATCAATCTTTAAAAGCAAATATGCTTTTTACTAAAGATAAAGACTATATCGTCAAAGATAATCAAATTTATATTATCGATGAATTTACAGGCCGTATTATGGAAGGTAGACGATATTCAGATGGTTTACATCAAGCAATCGAAGCAAAAGAAGGAGTTCAAATTCAAAATGAAAATCAAACCTTAGCTTCAATAACATTTCAAAATTATTTTAGATTATATGAAAAACTTTCGGGTATGACAGGAACTGCGATGACTGAGGCTGAAGAATTTTATGAAATTTATAAACTAGATGTAGTTGAGGTGCCAACCAATAGGCCGATGGTCAGAAAAGATTTTAATGATAAAATTTTTAGAACTGAAAAAGAAAAATTTGATGCAATTATAAAACAAATTGTTGCAGCTAATGAAAAAAAACAACCTGTTTTAATTGGAACTACTAGCATTGAAAAATCTGAAAGAATCTCAAAAATTTTAAAACAAGAATCTATAAAACATAATGTTTTAAACGCAAAATTTCATGAGCAAGAGGCAAATATTATTGCTCAAGCAGGAAGAGTTGGAGCGGTTACCATTGCAACCAATATGGCCGGTAGAGGAACTGATATACAGCTGGGTGGTAATTTAGATTTAAAAATTAAAGAAGGTGGAACTAATGATAAAATTTTAGTTGAAAAAACCAAACAAGAACATGAGGAAGAAAAAGCCAAAGTATTAGCTAGTGGGGGATTATTTGTTATTGGAACTGAACGTCATGAAAGCAGAAGAATAGATAATCAATTAAGAGGCAGAACTGGAAGACAAGGTGATATGGGCGCTTCTATTTTTTATTTAAGCTTACAAGATGATCTGATGAGAATCTTTGGATCTGAAAAAATTGATTTTATGTTACAAAAGCTAGGTCTTAAAGAAGGAGAATCTATTGATCACCCTTGGATCAATAAAGCCTTAGAAAAAGCACAACAAAAAGTTGAGGGAAGAAATTTTGATATTAGAAAAACTTTATTGCAGTTTGATGACGTGATGAATGATCAAAGAAAAGTAATTTTCGAGCAAAGATTAGGAGTTATAAAAAATCCAAATATTTATAATGTTGTAAACGATGTTTTTGAAGAAATTGTAGAAAACTTAATTAATGAAATACGTAATTATAGAGAAAATGCTGATGCTAATACTAAAAAATTAATTAAAACAAAGACAGAGCGCTTATGCGGAACTAAAATTGATGAAAATGATTTTAATTCTTGGCTTTCAAAAAGTAGTGATGAACAGAAAGAATTTTTAAAAAACCACTTTGATCAAAGAAGAAATGCAAGAATTACAACCGCCGGGGACGAAATAAATAAAGATGTCGAAAAGAGAATTTTCTTACAAAATCTTGATTACGAATGGAGAAGTCACTTGCAATATCTTGAACAATTAAGACAGGTGATTGGTCTTAGAGGCTACGGTCAAAAAAACCCATTGGATGAATACAAGAGAGAAAGTTTTAATTTATTTAAAGATTTGCTTTCAAAAATTAAGGAAAATTTAATTATGTTTTTGATTAATATTCAAGTAACAAAAGAAGAAAAGCCTTCTCAACACCAACAACCTACGATTCAAGAAAAGATCTCAAGAAATGCTCCTTGCACTTGCGGATCTGGAAAAAAATATAAAAACTGCTGCGGAGCTTTAAGCAAAGATTAAAGCTAAAATAAATAAAATTATAATAACAACAACTGTTGCAACTAATCTTCGATTATTTTGAAGTAATAATTTCCAATTAAACGGATTAAAAGTAACGGTGTTAATATGTGTATCTTTGTAGAATTCTTCTTTAGTAATCATCACATCTCTGCCTATACTTAAAAATCTATTTTTTCGTTGATAAATAAGCTCTTCGGCAGATATTTTCATTAATTCATTTAAATTTTTCTTTATACTCATCGTCACGTTTGTAATCATTTCATCATGATTTCGATGGGCTCCACCTTTTGGCTCTTTAATAATTTCATCAATAATTTTATTTTCATATAAATCTTGTGAAGAAATTTTCATAGCCTCTGCAGCTTCTTTTGCTTTTTTTGGATCTCGCCAAAGAATAGATGCGCATCCTTCTGGGGATATTACGGAATAAACAGAATATTCTAACATTAAAACTTTATTAGCAGTTGCAAGGGCAATAGCGCCTCCTGAGCCGCCCTCTCCTATAACAACAGAAATCATTGGAACTTTTACATTTAGACAACACTCAATACATTTTGCGATCGCCTCTGCTTGTCCTCGTTCTTCTGCTCCTTTTCCAGGATAAGCGCCTGGCGTATCTATAAATGTTATAATTGGAATGTTAAGTCTATCTGCAAGATTCATTAATCGCATGCTCTTACGATATCCTTCAGGTCTCATCATTCCAAAATTTCTTTGAATTCTAGACTGAGTATCATTTCCTTTTTCTTGACCAATCACTAAAACTGAAACCCCATCAAGAGTTGCAAAGCCTGCTAATACCGATTGATCTTCCCCATACAAACGGTCTCCGGATAAATTTGTAAAATCTGGAAAAATCTTTTGAATATAGTGGATAGAACGTGGTCTAAATTCATGCCTTGCTACTTTTGTTTTTTGCCAACGATTGAGATTTGCATAAGCTTTTTCTATTTCCTCGTTTAATCTTCTTTCGGCATCTACTACTGTAGGATTTTCAATAACATTGATGCCTTTAGCAAGATAAGGGGCTTTTAATTCCTGAACTCTTTGATCTAATGCTTTAATATCGTCTTCAAAATCTAAATAATTCATTTAATAATTTTTTTTATACATATTGAGTTCGGATAAAGTTTATATATAAATTGTGGCCTATATGAAATCTTTTCCAAAAAATACCACTATTACAGGAAAAATTTCTAAAGAATTTGAAGAAATTTTAACTTTAGATTGTTTAGAGTTTGTAGCAGATTTACATCGAAAATTTAATTCTCGCAGACTTGAACTGTTAAAACGTAGACAAGAAATTCAAAAAAAAATTGATGGGGGTTGGCGTCCTAATTTTTTGGATGAGACAAAATCTATCAGAGAAAAAGATTGGAAAATTTTAGGCGTTCCAAAAGATTTGCAAGATCGTAGAGTTGAAATTACAGGCCCTACAAATCAAAAAATGATTATCAATGCTCTTAATTCTGGGGCTAGCTGTTTTATGGCGGATCTTGAAGATTCTGCAACTCCAGCTTGGAATAATGTTATTGAAGGTCAAATTAATTTGAAGAATGCTATTAATAAAAAAATTAATTTTACAGATAAGGCGACTGGTAAAGAATATAAATTAAATGAAAAACATGCCGTCCTTATTGTAAGACCTAGAGGATGGCACTTAGATGAAGCGCATTTCTTAGTTGATAATGAAAAATGCTCAGGTGGTATATTTGATTTTGCAATCTATTTTTATCATAACGCAAAACAACTTTTGCAAAATGGAACAGGCCCTTATTTTTATTTACCAAAAATGGAAAGTCATCTTGAAGCTAGGCTTTGGAACGATGTATTTACAGAAGCACAAAAAAAATTAGGCATCAAGCACGGGACAATTAAAGCAACAGTCCTAATTGAAACAATTCTTGCCTCTTTTGAGATGGATGAGATTTTATTTGAATTAAAAGATCACATTGTGGGGCTGAACTGTGGAAGATGGGATTATATTTTCAGCTATATTAAAAAATTTAAAAACTTTAAAGATTTCTTATTACCGGACAGATCAATTGTTAAAATGACGTCGCATTTTTTAAGATCATATAGTTTATTATTGATTAAGACTTGTCATCGCAGAGGCGCTCACGCAATGGGTGGAATGGCTGCTCAAATTCCAATTAAAGACAACGAGACTTTAAATCAAAAAGCAATGGACGCCGTAAAACAAGATAAATTAAGAGAAGCTAACGATGGCCATGATGGTACTTGGGTCGCTCATCCTGGTTTAGTGAAAATTGCAAAAGATGTCTTTGATGAAAAAATGCCTCAAGCAAATCAGATTAATAAAGTTCCTAGTAATATCAATATTGAAGCTAAAGATTTATTATTAGCAGAAAAAGGAGACATAACTGAGGAAGGTCTTAGAAAAAATATTTCTGTAGGAATTCAATATTTAGCTGCATGGCTAGGTGGTAATGGATGTGTTCCTCTTTATAATTTAATGGAAGATGCCGCTACTGCTGAAATTTCGCGAGCGCAAGTATGGCAGTGGAATAAACACCAATGCAAAACTATTGATGGCAAAACAATTGATCCAGCATATGTAAAAAAAATTGTTAAAGAAGAAATGGTCCAGATTAAAAAAGAAGTGGGTGAACTAAAGTTTGAAAAAGGTAACTACGAACGTGCTGCAAAGATGTTTGAAGAAATGTCAATTGCTAATCAATTTGAAGATTTTTTAACTGTTCCAGCCTATAACGAAATTATTAGATCAGAAGCTAGATAAGCCCTTTTTATTTAACTATATTTAATTTCTCTACTGGAATTTTTTCAATAACTTTTGTTTTTTCTAAAACAATATCTTTTGAACCAAAATAATAAAGAATGCAAAGAATAGCCACCAAGATAGCTATGGTAGCTAAAATAATTTGTATTGAAGTTCTAAAAGGCATAGCAGATTAATTATATAATATTTCAATTAGAATTATGTTAATAAATTATTCATTCAATAATGGCAACGCATAAAAGCTTAGTATTGGTTGGAATGATGGGTACTGGCAAAAGTACCATTGGAAAAGAAGTTGCAAAGAAATTAAAAATTGAATTTGTTGATACCGATACATTAATAGAAGATGATGCAAATCTTACTATTGCTGAAATTTTTAGAGAAAATGGAGAAAAATATTTTAGAGAGTTAGAAGAAAAGATTTTTTTAAAAATTAAGAATGATAAAGAAAAAATCATCTCAGTAGGTGGAGGGGCATTTATTAATGAAGTTATTAGAAAAAAAATTTTAAAAGAATATCTATCTGTTTGGCTTAATATGGATGAAGATTTGATTATTAGTCGTATTAAGCGTAATGCTAAAAAAAGACCAATGGTAGACCAAAATAATATTGAAAAAAGTATTAAAAATTTAAAAAAAACTAGAGATCCAATATATAAATTGGCCAACTATGAAATAAATTGTAATTTAAATAGTAAGAATAAAATTATTGAAAAGATTATAGATTTTTATGAAAAAAATAACAATTAAAGTTAATTTAAATAATAATAGCTACCCAATTGTTATTGGTAAAAATATATTAAAAAATACAGGTCCAGAAATAAAAAGAATTGTTCCGAAAGCAAATAAATTTTTATTAATTACAGATAAAAATATCCCAAAATCTTATATCCGTTCAATCCTATCTTCAATAAAGTCTAAGAATAAATACGTCTTTACTTTAAGTGCTGGTGAGAAATCAAAAAATATGAATTTTACCAATTTAATTTTAAAAAAATTATTTAAATATAATTTTAATCGTGATGACTGTGTCATTGCTTTAGGTGGCGGTGTTATTGGAGATTTATCAGGATTTGCAAGCAGTATATTTAAAAGAGGTGTTAATTTTGTTCAAATCCCAACAACTTTGTTAGCCCAGGTAGATTCTTCGATCGGCGGAAAGACCGGCATCAATTCTAGTGAAGGCAAGAATATGATTGGAACTTTTTACCAGCCTAAGCTTGTTCTAATTGACCCAATAACATTGAAAAGTTTACCCCATAGACATTTAATTGCGGGTTATGCTGAAATCTTAAAATATGCTTTAATTATGAATACAAAATTCTTTTCTTGGTTAGAAAAAAATTCTCACTCAATAATTAATTTAACCGACATAAATCTAGTCATGCATGCAATTAAAGAAAGTTGTAAAAGCAAAGCGATTGTTGTTCAAAAAGATGAAAAGGAAAAAAATCTAAGAGCAATACTGAACTTTGGCCATACTTTTGCCCATGCTTTTGAAGCAGTAAAAAAATATTCAAATGACCTTATTCATGGCGAAGCAGTTTTATATGGAATGATGATTGCATCGTCTTTATCTGTAAAAATGAAAATGCTTAATATCAATGAACATCAGCGTATTAAGCATTTATACCGTAGATTAAATATTAATTATCAAATTAAAAATATTTTTAAAAAAAAAGATATAAATAAAATTTTTAATTACATGAAGCATGATAAAAAAATATCCGGTTCTAAAATTAACTTAATTTTATTAAATAAAATTGGAAAAGCTAAAATTGTTCCTTCCGACCTAAATAAAAATATCAAACCTATTTTAGTTGAGCAATTTAGTTAATTTTTATCTCTAAAGAGTGAATAGTATTTTTCATTTCTTCATTTAAAATACTATAAATTTTTTTATGCGCATCTACTGTCTTTAATTTTTTAAGCTCTGCAGAAGAAATGACTACTTCGAAATGACTATTATTATTTTTTGGTGATTGAGAATGATGCTGATGCAGATGTGATTTATTATTCACTTGTACATTCTCACATACGATATTTTGTTTAATTTTATCTAAGATAATATATTTTAGATCCGACATAAAATAATTTTAATCAATTTAAAAAATTACGCAAATGAGAAAGATCTGTGAATGGAGCAAATGCAAAGAGATAGCTTCGGGTCAGGGTCTTATAAAGAAGGATATCAACAAACAATATAAATGGTTTTGTGGTGATCATTTAAAAATTCATAATAAGACCAACGATAATTCGTGTGACTGGAAACGATGTAAGCAGCCAGGAGAATTTAAAGCGCCTTCAAAAATTGCGGGTGAGTACAAATGGTTCTGCTCAGAACATATAAAAATTTATAACCACGAATGGGACTTTTTCTCTGAAATGTCACAAGATAAAATTGAAGAATTTATTCATTCAGATATCACCTGGCACAAGCCAACATCTAAACTTGGTTCAAAAGATAATTTTTTTAATAAAGTATGGAGAAATATTTTAGAAGAACAAGATATTTTTCCTGCAGATTATTTTAAACAATTTGAAAAAAAAACTATTTATAGCTCAAAAGAAATAGAGGCTTTAAAAAAATTAGATTTAAAAAGTAATGTAAAATGGAGCGAAATTAGAGAGCAATTTAAAAAACTTGTAAAAAAATATCACCCAGATACAAATTCTGGTGATAAAAAATTTGAAAATAAATTAAAAGAAATAACAATCGCTTATACTCTTTTAAGGAATAATCAAAAAAATTTGAATCATGGAAAATAATATTTTTGAAAACGTACCTGATATAAAAATTTCTGTAAAACAAACTTTTAATATCGAAACAGATATGACGGTTGAAGGTTTTTCAAAAAAAAATCAATTTGTTCCTGAACTGGATAGTGCTTACAAGTTTGATCGTGACACAACTCTTGCAATTCTTGCAGGCTTTGTTTTTAATAAAAGAGTTTTAATTCAAGGATTTCACGGCACAGGAAAATCAACTCACATTGAGCAAGTTGCGGCAAGATTAAATTGGCCTTGCATAAGAGTAAATTTGGATAGTCATGTAAGTAGGATTGATCTTTTAGGGAAAGATGCAATCGTAATAAAAGATAATAAACAAGTTACTGAATTTAGAGAGGGAATTTTGCCTTGGGCACTTCAAAATCCTGTGGCTTTAGTTTTTGATGAGTATGACGCCGGTAGACCCGATGTTATGTTTGTGATTCAAAGATTACTTGAAAGTGAAGGAAAACTAACTTTGCTTGATAAAAATAAAGTAATTAAACAAAATAAATATTTTAGATTATTTGCAACAGCAAATACCATTGGTCTTGGAGACACTTCGGGACTTTATCATGGAACTCAGCAAATTAACCAAGGACAAATGGATCGTTGGAATATTGTAACAACACTCAATTATCTAAAACAAGAGAGTGAACTGGAAATCGTATTATCAAAATGTCCTCATTTAAATAACGCAGAAGGAAAAAAAATCGCACAGAAAATGATTCAAGTTGCTGATCTAACAAGATCTGGGCTTGCTAACGGAGATATTTCAACTGTGATGAGCCCTAGAACAGTAATGACGTGGGCTGATAATTATAAAATTTTTAACGATATTGGTTATTCTTTTAGAATATCATTCTTAAATCGTTGCGATGAATTGGAAAGAACAATTATTGCAGAATATTTTCAAAGATGCTTTGCGAAAGAACTTACAGAAACAACTGCAAGTTTAAAAATAAATCTTAAAAATGGAAAATGAAAAACAGGCTGAAAATTTTAAAATAGCCATCTCATCAACCATCAAAGCATTAGCTAAAAAACAAGATCTTAATATTTTATTCTCTGACGCAACGACAAAGGAAAGTAATATTATTAATCTTCCTAAGATTAATTTCAATTCTATTGATGAATATCAAAATATTAGAGCTCTTGCAGATTCTGAGGCTTTAAAAATAAAATATAGCAATTCAGAACTGTTAAAAAAATTTGAACCTAGAGGAATGATTGCAAAAAATATTTATAAAAGTGCTGAAAAAATTCGCTATGAAAAATTAGGTTCAGAAAACTTTGCAGGAATAAATTTAAATTTTAAAAACTATTATCAAAAAAAATTCAACGAACAAAGTGAAGAGACTTATAATAGTATCGAAAAAGCCTTTGATATTATTTTGGCAAATCACTTGCTTAATCTAGATTTAAATATCGAGGAAAGGAAAAGTTTAAAAAATTGGAATAAAATTATTGATGACCAAATTAAAGATAAATTAGATTTATTAAAAAAAAATATTTCTGATCAAGAAAAATTCTCTAATATTCTAAACTCGATTATTCAAAGCCTAAAATTAGAAGAAAAATTAACTCCTAATAATACTGATAATGATAATGAGCAAAAGAATGAAAATAAACTTAAAGATCAAAATGATAATGAAATCAACCAAGATAAAAACTCTAATAAACAAGACTTTAATATCGAAAGTGTAATTCCCGACGTTGAAATTGATGCAAATCAAAGTGAGCAAGAATCTTTAATTGAAGATGAGAACAGTTCAAATGATGAAATCAAATCTTCTAATATCAAAAAAAATAGTAGCGAAGTTAAATATAAAATTTTTACAAATAAATTTGACAAAATTATTAATGCTGAAGAAATGATTGATCCTGGTGAAATGATTAAATTTAGAGAAAATTTAGATAATCAGTTAAAATCTTTTCACAACTTTATTTCTAGACTTGCAAATAAATTACAAAGAAAACTACTCGCCTTTCAAAATAGGTCTTGGGAATTTGATCTTGAGGAAGGAATGCTGGATACAGCAAAACTAACCCGAGTTATCATCGATCCCCATAACTCCCTATCTTACAAGAAGGAAAAAAATACAAATTTTAAAGATACGGTAGTCACTTTATTGATTGATAATTCTGGATCAATGCGAGGCAGGCCTATTTCTATAGCTGCTATTTGTGCTGATATTTTATCCCGCACATTAGAAAGATGCTCTGTAAAAGTTGAAGTATTAGGATTTACGACATTAAATTGGAAAGGTGGAAAAAGTAGAGAACTGTGGTTAAAAAATAAAATAAATAATCCTGGAAGATTAAACGATTTATCGCACATCATTTATAAATCTGCCGATACACCGTGGAGAAGAGGAAAAAATAATTTAGGTTTAATGTTAAAAGAAGGAATTCTAAAAGAAAATATAGATGGAGAAGCAATTTTATGGGCTTATCAAAGATTAAAAAATAGAAGCGAAGAGAGAAAAATCTTAATGGTAATTTCTGATGGCGCTCCTGTTGATGATTCAACTCTTTCTGTAAATCCGGGCAACTATTTAGAGAAACATTTAAAAAATACTGTAAAATGGATAGAAAATAAAAAAGATGTTGAAATTAATGCTATTGGAATTGGTCATGACGTTACCAACTATTATAGCAAAGCTCTAAAAATTGCCGACGTTCAAGAATTGGGAGATGCTTTAATTGACCAACTTGCAGATTTATTTATTGAAGAACCAAAAAGAAAAAAAACGATTAACTAAACCTAGCAATTGCAATTCTAAAAGGCAGTAACATTGCAAAATCTACAAATAATTTAACTGCCAGATCTCCCGCTGCTAATATAATCCAGGAAGAATCTGTTCCATAAAAAGCTATACTAAAAAATACTACCGTATCTAATATTGAGCCAAGAATTGAAGAAACAAGCGGAGGAATAAACCACAATTTATTTCTTAAAGTATTAAATACACTAATATCTAAAAGCTGACCTGCTAAAAAAGCCACTCCAGATGCAATAACTATTCTTAAAACGATTAAATTAAATTCTTCAAAAGTTAAAATAAATGAAAAAATAATTCCAAGTATAAATCCAAAAACAACAATCTTTTTAGCAAATTCTTTGCCAAAAAACCTATTTGCAAGATCGGTCACTAAAAAAGTAATTGGGTATGTAAAAGCCCCCCAGGTTAAAATTTCTTGGAGTCCAAAATACGAAAAAGGAAATTGTACTAGATAATTTGAAGCGCAGATAACAATAGCCATTACGGCCGAATATAAAAATATCTTTTTTGAATATGCCAAGAAGACTAATTAACTTTAGCTTTTGTTTCTTTTTTAGCTTTAATTTCTTTTTTAGGTTTCTTAACTTGAGGAACGATTGTTAATAAAAGTTTTCTTATCTTTTTAACTCGAGGAGACAAATTTTTATTTTTAGCTCTTAACAAAAACTCATCAATTCCACCTCTAAAATCTACCGCTTTAATTGCTCGCGTGCAAATTTTTATACGAATATCACGATTTAATTTTTCACTTTTAAAAGAAACTTTTTTAAGATTTGGAAAAAATCTTCTTTTAGTTTTATTATTTGCATGGCTGACGTTATGACCTGTTTGTGGTCGTTTGCCTGTCAGTTCACAAAGTTTGGACATATTTTCTCCTGCAAGGGATATAGTTAGATGATGAATTTACGTCAAGATATTTCTTATAAATCCTAGATTATTTGCAGTAATTGATTTCTTGTTTTTACAAGATTAGTCCAATAATTATTGGTTAACCTAAAATTCTCATGTTCCAAGTTTATCTGCCAATTGTAGAGGTTCATGTTAACATTTTATATTTATTATCAATCAGCGGGTTCATAGGTTTCTTAAGTGGTTTACTTGGTATTGGCGGAGGATTTTTGATGACGCCTGTTTTAATTTTTTTTGGTATCCCGCCAATGCATGCCATAGCAAATGGAGCTAATAACATTTTAGCATCTTCTGTTTCTGGAACATTTGCACATTGGTATAAAAAACAAGTTGATATTAAAATGGGTCTTTATATTTTAAGTGGCGGATTTTTTGGTGCAACTATTGGTATTTATTTTATTAAATTATTAATTCAAATTGGAAAAATTAATACCATTACTTCAATATTATATTTTGTATTATTAACTAGTTTTGGACTTTTAATGTTTATTGAAAGTCTTGCTGAATTTCGCAGAATAAAAAATAAAAAATTTATAAAACGAAAACTCCGTAAACATACATGGATTCATGGACTTCCTTTTAAGGTTAGAATGAATTCTTCAAGACTATACATTAGTATTATTCCGCCAATATTTTTTGGATTTTTGATTGGAGTTATTTCATCGATGATGGGTGTGGGAGGAGCATTCATTTTAATTCCTGTGATGATTTATGTTCTTGGCATGCCCTCTAAGCTTGTTCCTGGAACATCTTTATTTGTGATGATTTTTGTTATGACATTTGTAACTTTCTTTCATGCCATTACTAATCATAATATTGATCTTATTTTAGTTTCTATTCTTATGCTTGGTTCAGTTGTTGGGGTACAACTAGGAACGAGACTTGGAATGAATTTAAAGAATGAAGAACTTAGAATTTTAATGTCTATTATCATTATGATTTTCGGATTAAAATTTGGCTATTCTTTATTTGTAGAAGAATTAAAATTTAAAATTTTTAAAAAAATAGAAAGCCAAGATCATTTAAATTTTTTTCAAGATTTTATTTATCAATTTGTAAATACAAGCCCAATATTATATGCATTAACTGCTGTGGGACTAGCTTTATTAATTGGATATTTCAGCTCATTTATTTTTAAAAAATTAAAATACTAATTATGCCAATAGAGAAAAAAAAATTAGCAACCATTTTAGGATATCTTGGCCTTATCCCTTTTTTTGCACTTACAATCATTTTTTTTATTTCAAATTTTAATAACTATGTTGTGGATGTTTATTTATTCTATGCAAATATAATCCTATCTTTTCTTTGTGGTAGCCAATGGAGTAAAATTTTAAATAGCAATATTTCTAATAACAGAAATTTATTATTAACTTTGAGTGTTTTAGTTCCAGTTTTTTCTTTCATTTTAGATTTTTTTTCAAATCAAGACATAAAAATTGCAATCTATATGATCTTATTCTTTTCAACCAATTTTATAGATGGAAAAATATTTTCTGAATCGAGTAATGCCTGGTATTTAAATCTTAGAAAACGATTAACTTTTTTAGTAATTTTAACTTTGATAATTAATTTATTCGCTGTCAACGCCTACCGCTTTTTGTAAAGAAGAGAAACCATCTCTTCTCAAAAGTCTGGCTAATTCTTGTTTAATTGACGTTACAACAAAAGGGCCCTTATAAACTAGGCCTGTATAAAGTTGCAATAAAGAAGCGCCTGCTCTTATTTTTTCATAAGCAGAAATTCCTGAATCAATTCCACCCACGCCAATAATTGGTACTCTTGTTTTAATAATTTTAAAAAATTTTTTAATAATTAAATTAGAAGTTTCTTTAATTGGAGCTCCTGATAAACCACCTGTTTCATTTTTTTGTTTATTAATTAAATCTTCTCTTAGTTTTACAGATGTATTGGTTAAAACTAATCCATCTAAATTAAATTCTAAAATATTTTTACAAATCATATCAATATCAACATCATTGATATCTGGTGATATCTTTAAAAGAACAGGCGTTTTACTGCTTAAAGTTTTTTTTATATTAAAAATTTCACTTAATAATTTTTTTAAATTATCTTGTTCATGAAAATTTCTTAAATTCTCAGTGTTAGGTGATGAAATATTTATACATATATAACTACACAAATTATGAAAATTTTTAAAACATTCTACGTAATCATCAATACGTGATACGCTATCTTTATTTGGTCCTATATTAATCCCTAAAATTCCCTCTACTCTTTTAGTTTCAATTCTGCTTTTAATTTTTACTAAGCCCTGACTTGGAAAACCCAAACGATTAATGATCGCTTCATCTTCTACTAATCTAAAAACTCTTGGCTTTGAATTGCCTTCTTGGGGTCTTGGAGTAACTGTGCCAACCTCTGCATAACCAAACCCAAGCGCAAACATTTTATCATATACTTCTGCATTCTTATCAAATCCAGCCGCGAGACCTATTGGATTTAAAAATTCTTTTCCAAAAATATTAATCTTTAAAATCTCATCATCTTTTGATTGAAAAAGTGGGATATAAAGATTTTTTAAAAATTGAATAGCTAAGGAATGAGCAAGTTCTGGATCAAGCTTATTAATAAAAGAATTAATAATCTGATAATTCATTTTTATGATTAATCATTGATAGACTTATTAATTAAGTTCACTGTTTCTTTAATACCATAAAAACTTATAAAAGATCCCATTCTCGGACCTTGTTCATCTCCAAAAAGCACTTCATAAATCATTTTAAACCACTCTCTTAATCTTTCTTTTGAATAATGAGTCTTGCCAACAGAATAAACGATGGTTTGCATTTCCTCTGGCTGTAAAGTTGGACTCATTTTAGAAATTTGCTCAGCTAGATCTTGCAATGCTTTTTTTTCAGCTGGATCTGGCTTTCTAAATTTTTTATTTACTTTCACAACATCATTAAAATAATTAATTGCATTTAAAATTAATTTTGCAAGAATGGGGTGATTTTCTTTAACTAAATTTGGACTAAAGTTCTTAATAAATTTCCAAATAACTTCTTCCTTATCTGTATTACTAACACTCACTAAATTCAGCAGAATATTAAAAGAGATAATTATTTTCTCTTTTGGTGGATTGCCATTATGAACATGCCAAACTGGATTTCCTAATTTTTCTTTTACCTCTTGTTTGTCAAATTTTTCTAAGAAAGAAAGATATTCATCAACTGCCTTTGGAATAACTTGAAAATATAATTTTTTAGCTCTTGTCGGATTTTGATACATGTACAGAGACAAACTTTCAGGAGATGCATATTTTAACCATTGTTCAATTGTAATTCCGTTGCCCTTTGATTTAGAAATTTTTTCTCCATTCTCGTCTAAAAATAATTCATAGGCAAATCCAGCTGGCGGTGTACCTCCTAAGATTTTACAAATTTTATTTGATAATTCCGCGCTTGGAATTAAATCTTTTCCATACATTTCAAAGTCAACTCCAAGAGCAAACCAACGCATTGCCCAATCTACTTTCCACTGTAATTTGCATGCCCCTCCTGTAATTTTTGTTTCAACTTTTTTATTTCCATTTTGATATATAATAGTTTTGCTATCTAAATTTATATCAACTATGGCAACTTCTAATACTTTTCCTGTCTCAGGACATATAGGCAAAAAAGGACTGTAAGTTTTTCTTCTCTCTGGACCAAGCGTTGGTAGAACTACGTCCATAATTTTTTGATAGTTTTTTAAAACTTGAGTCAGTGCTTCATCAAAATCACCTTTGGTATAAAGATCAGTTGAACTTTTAAATTCATATTTAAAATTAAATTCATCTAAAAATTTTTTTAACATATTGTTATTATGCTCTCCAAAACTCTTAAATTTTTTAAAAGGATCTGGAATTGCTGTTAACGGTTTATTTAAATTATTTTCCAGAATTGATTTATTTGGAATGTTATCTGGAACTTTTCTAAGCCCATCCATATCATCTGAAAATGTATATAATTTAACTGGAATATTAGATAATTTTTGGAAAGCATTCATAACCATAGTGGTTCTACAAACCTCTCCGAATGTTCCAATATGAGGAAGTCCACTTGGTCCGTAACCTGTTTGAAATAAAACGTAACCCTTTTTTTCTATTATTTTTAATCTTTTTTTTAATATCTCTCTGGATTCAGCAAAAGGCCAAGCTTCTGAGTCTTCAAAAAACTTTTTATCAATTAACATTCTTAGATCTTAATTTAATTTGCCGATTAATGATAATTCTTACCTCTTTAAATATTGGATCTTCTAACCTTTTATTAAGTATTGTCCAAGTGTAAGGAATTAATTTTAAATATTTACTTTTCTTGTCTCGCTTAAAAAGCCTTGAAAATATTCCAATAATTTTAATAGCTCTTTGCACTGATAGAATAGAAAATTCTTTTTTAAATTGTTTAATATCAAAGTGCTTTTCTTTCTTGGCTAATAACAAATAATAATTCAATAACTTTTTCTTTAAATCATAACTAGTTTTGATCCTTACATCGTCTATCAAAGAAAGTACGTCATAAGCTCTAGAACCAATCAAAGCATCTTGACTATCAATTATGCCGATTTTATTTTTAGATCCTTCTTTATGTACCATCATATTTGAGACGTGAAAATCTCTATGAACAAAATAATTATTCTTAATAAAATTGTTCTTTAAAATTGATAACAATAATTGTCTTAATTTTTTAATTTTAGAATTATTTTTTAATTTAAGTACATGAGGCAAATACCAAATAAAAAATAAATCTATTTCTCTTTTTAAAATTCTAAAATTATATTTTTTAAATCGAAATAAATTAGTTCTAAAATTTATTCTTTGTAATTTAACTAAATATTTAATTAATGATTGATAAATGCGAAATTTATTTTTAGATTTTCTGATTAATTGAAGATAAGTTTTATCACCTAAATCTTGTAATAAAGCTAAGCCATTTTTATAATCATAATCGATGACTTGCGGTGTATTAATTCCTCGTTCACTTAAAAACTTGTTTATAAGAACATAATTTAAAATATTAGATTTTTTTTCTTTTTCTGCAGAAGCAAGAATATAAGATTTATCTTTTTGATATACTCTAAAATATTTTCTAAAAGAAGCATCACCTTTGATTTCTTTTATTTTGCTATTTTCTATATAATTTTTTTTAAGAAAAAATTTTATTATTCTTAATCTATCTTTATTAATCATTAATACTAAAACCTAACCACTTTCCTTTTCCATTAAACTCTAAAAATCTAACATCTTTCTTAGGATCATAAGTAAATTTAATTTGCAAAAAATCATTAAAGGAACTCATAGCAATTTCTGGCCACTCAATAATATTTATAAAATTTTTTGCAGTATCAAATAATCCTATATTCAAAATTTCTTTTTCTTTTTTTAATCTATAAAAATCGTAGTGGGCAACTTTTAAAGTTTTTCCTAAATCATAATATTGGACTATATTAAAAGTAGGACTTACTATTTCTTCTAATGGATACTGATTTTTTTGCTGTAAATAATGTATTAAAAATCTAGCAAATGTTGTTTTGCCAGCGCCTAAAGTACCGCTAAGTAAAATAAAGTCATTTGGTTTTAAATTTATAGCAATAGCCTCTGCAACTTTTTTTGTGGAATCTAAAGATTTTAATTCCATTCAATTGAAATTAATAACGATATGTATCTGGTTTGAAAGGTCCTTTTTCAGAAACGCTAATATAATCAGCTTGTTCTTTGCTTAATTTAGTAAGTTTTGCACCTACTTTTGCAAGATGTAACATTGCAACTTTTTCATCTAAATGTTTTGGTAAAACGTAAACTTTGTTCTGATATTTTCCATTACTATTCCATAACTCTATTTGTGCAATGACTTGATTTGTAAAAGAGGCGCTCATAACAAAACTAGGGTGACCGGTTGCACAACCAAGATTAACTAATCTACCTTCTGCTAATAAAATAATTCTTTTTTTATCTGGAAATTCAATTTCATGAACTTGGGGTTTTACTTCGTTCCATTTATAATTTTTCAATGCGCTTACCTGAATTTCATTATCAAAATGTCCAATGTTACAAAGGATTGATCTATCCTTCATTTTTCTCATGTGCTCGATGGTAACAATGTCTTTATTTCCAGTGGCTGTAACAACTATATCAGCAGATGAAATTGCCTCATCCATGAGTACAACTTGATAACCCTCCATTGCCGCTTGCAATGCACAAATTGGATCTGTTTCGGTAATTAAAACTCTTGCCCCACTCTGTCTAAGGGATGCAGCACTTCCTTTTCCAACATCTCCAAATCCAGCAACTATGGCGATCTTTCCAGACATCATTACATCTGTTGCCCTTCTGATTGAATCTACTAAACTTTCTCTGCATCCATATAAATTATCAAATTTAGATTTTGTTACTGAATCATTTACGTTAATTGCCGGAATTAATAATTTATTATCTTTTTCTAATTTTTTTAAAGCTTTTACTCCTGTAGTAGTCTCTTCTGAAACTCCCTTAATATTTTTTAACAAATCTTTATATTTATCATGCATTAACATCGTAAGATCGCCACCATCATCTAACAAAAGATTTGGTTTCCAATCTTTTTTTCCATTAATTGTTTGTTCAATACACCACCAATATTCCTCCTCTGTCTCGCCCTTCCATGCAAATACTGGAATTCCTTTTGCAGCAATTGCAGCTGCGGCATGATCTTGTGTTGAAAATATATTGCAAGACGACCATCTAACCTCCGCACCTAAAGCTACTAATGTTTCTATTAAAACTGCAGTTTGGATTGTCATGTGAAGACACCCAATTATTCTTGCACCTTTTAAAGGTTTGCTGGATTGATATTCGCTTCTGATTGCCATTAATCCTGGCATTTCAGTTTCTGCTAAAGAAATTTCCTTATTACCAAATTCTGCTAGTTTTAAATCTTTTACTTTAAAATCTTGGGCCATTTAAAAAGTTAATTAACAATAAAACTTCGCTATATCAATTTTATTTATGAATTTTAATCTGCTATTGGCAAATCAATCTCAACTACTGCGCCTCTTCTTCCCTCTTCTTTTAAATTATAAGCTTTAATATGACCTTTGTGAGATTCGACTATATTTTTAACTATATTTAATCCTAATCCAGAATGGAGACCAAACATCTCTTTTGGTCTATTACTATAAAATCTCTCAAAAACTTTTCCAATATTACTCTCGTTAAATCCCGGACCTTCATCACTAATAATTATTTTTGCATAATTATTCATACTCTCAATATTTATTCGTAGAGTGCTTTTTTCAGGACTAAATGAAATAGAATTTTCTAATATATTAGAAATAACTTGTTCAATTCGACTTTCAAAACCAATAACAAATGTTTTTTTCTTGATTAAATTATTAATCTCTATTGAAATATTTTTTTTAGTATTATCAATAACTTGCTGATATTCATCTGCAACTTTTTTAATAAGTTTAATTAAATCAAATTTAGTTAATCGTAATTTTGCCTCTAACGCTTCTCCTTTGAGCATATTAGAATAGTCAGTTATCAATCTTTCAATCCTTACAACGTCATCATTTAAAATTCCAAGTAACCTGATCTTTTTTTCTGAGTCTTTTGCATTAGGAAGTAGTTCTGATGCTGCTTTTAATGATGCTAATGGATTTCTAATTTCATGAGTAAGGTCAGATGCAAATCTTTCTGCAAATTCAATTCTTTTATAAAGATTATCTGTCATCCCCGAAAGTGATCTTGATAGATTACCAATTTCATCGGGCCTTAGATTAATTCTATTAATAATTTTGTTATCAGGGTGATCTGAGCTTGCTGAAGATGCATAACGTCCTAAAATTCTAATTGGTTTAATAATATTTGCATTTAAAAATATTGAAAAAATTAATATGATCACAGCAACACTTAATGCTGTTCTAATAACAAAGTTTTTTCTTTCCACAACAGCATTTTCGATATCATTCGACTCTTCAGTAATAACAATAAAGCCTTTATTTTCATTATTTAAAGATAAGGAAGATAAACTAACGACAACAAAATTATTTTTAATCTTTTTTGAAAAAGTTAAAATCTTATCGGATCCTAATATATTTAAATTATCATTAATAATTTTATTAAGTAGCCTTTCTTCCTGTCGAGTAGTTAGATCAGGAGTGTCTGGCACATTATCTGATGTTAATTTTCTCTCTTGCACATCTGGTACTTTATAAAATGGTTTTGCATTGATATCTAAAGAGTGGGCATCCACTACGATTTCTTTTTTTAGATTGTAAATTCTAATTTGGTTAATATTCGGTAATAAATATTTATAATTTGTTAAAAAATTTTTAAGATCATCTCTCCTATAAGGAATACGCTGTAACTCCATATTTAAAGCGATATTCTTAATAAGTTTAGAATGTTCTTTTCTTTTATTGCCAACAAGCTCAGGTTCAATCGACTGAAGATATGAGTAAGTTGCTAAAATTAAAATTGAAAAAAAAAATAAATTTATAAATAAAAATCTTGCTAATAAAGATTTTAAATTAACAGAAAATTTCATTCTGCTTAACTGATATTCCAGCGATAGCCGCTTCCATATCTTGTTTCTATTGCTGAAAATTTAGGATCAATCTTTTTAAATTTTTTTCTTATTCTTTTAACATGACTATCTATTGTTCTATCTTCAATGTCATTGTCTTGCTTATAGGCAATATTCATTAAATAGGCTCTTTCTTTAACAACTCCAGGCCTTTTTGCTAACTCATAAATAATCTTAAATTCAGTTGTAGTTAATTTATCAGGTAAAGTTTTTCCTCCCCACTCGCATTCTAATTGTTCGGAGTCTAAGGTTAATCTTCCAACTGTTAAAATATTTTTTGGTTGAGATGAAACCTTGGGTTCTAATTTTCTAAATTGAACACGAATTCTTTCTATTAATACTTTAATAGAGAAGCCTCCGGACTTTTTAACATAGTCGTCGGCACCTAATTTTAATCCTAATAATTCATCAACTTCATCATCTTTGGAGGTTAATAAAATTACAGGTATAGAAGATTTTTTTCTTAATTTTTCTAATAATTCTTCACCATTCATTTTGGGCATCTTTAAATCTATAACTGCTAGATCTGGAGGATTGCGCGTCATCCCGATATATGCACTTTCACCATCAAGATAAGTTTGAACTTTAAAACCCTCATTCTCAAGTGCCATTGAAACACTTGTTAAAATATTTCTATCATCATCAACTAGGGCGATTGTTTTATTCATGTAAATTATTTTATAATAATATTTATATAATCAAAAGTTTTAATGCGCAGTCGTCCAATTTAACCCTTCTTTAATATCTACGCTTAAAGGAATAGAAAATTTATAGTCCGGCTCTGAAGCTTTTGACATTATTTCGACAATATCAGTTTTTGATTTTTGAATATTATTGGTCGAAGATTCGAATACGAGCTCATCGTGAATTTGTAAAAGCATTTTACATTTCAAATCTTGATCTTGAATTTTTTGATCTATTTTAATCATTGCAAATCTTAGAAGATCTGCTGCTGTTCCTTGAATGGGAGCATTAATAGATGCTCTTTCTTGAAAAGTTCTTAAAGTATGATTCTTATCATTAATATTTGGGAAATTACATTTTCTACCAAATATTGTTTTTACATAACCATTTTTTCTGCAGCTTTTTAATGTTTCATTCATATAATCTTTTATTTCTGGAAATTTTTTAAAATAAGATTTTAAAAAAGATTCTGCTTCAGTATTAGAAACTGAAATTTGCTTAGCAAGCCCATATGATGAAATTCCATAAATAATTCCAAAATTTATTGCTTTCGCTTTTCTTCTCATCTCTTCATTGATTTCGCTGTGTTTTACCTCAAAGATTTGAGCTGCTGTCATATTATGAATATCCTCAGAATTTAAAAAACCTTTCTTCAGTTCTTTAACATCCGCCATATGTGCAAGTATTCTCATTTCAATTTGACTATAGTCTGCTGAAATTAAAAAATTGCCTTGTTCAGCTATGAATGCAGAACGTATTTCTTTGCCTTCTGCAGATTTAATTGGAATATTTTGAATGTTGGGATCGCTAGATGCAAGTCTACCTGTATTCGTAGCTGCAAGTAAAAAAGATGTATGAATTCTTTTAGTTTTAGGATCGATAAACTCCTGCAAACTATCTGTATAAGTATTTTTTAATTTAGATTTTTGTCTCCAATCCAGAATAAGCTTAGGTAAATCATGTCCTTGGAAAGCTAAATCCTCTAGAATATTAACATTTGTAGCGTAATTACCTTTTTTGGTCTTCTTCGTACCGACAATTTTTAATTTTTTATAAAGAATATCACCAAGTTGTTTTGTGGATGCAATATTAAATTCCTCTCCTGCGAGTTCATAAATTTTTTTTTCTAAAACTTTTAATTCTTTTTCAAATTTTAAAGATAAATTTTTTAAAATTTTCTCATCAATTTTGATTCCATTTTCCTCCATCTGCGACAAAACTTGTATCATCGGCTTTTCAAGTTCTTCATAAACCTTCAATACTTCTTCTTTAAAAATTCTATTACTAAAAAAATTATATAATCTTAAAGTAACGTCAGCATCTTCAGCTGCATATTCGGTTGCCTTATTAATATGAACCTTATCAAAAGTAACTTGTGACTTTCCAATACCCGCAACATCTTTAAATGATATTGTCTTATGATTTAGATGAGTCTCAGAGAGTAAATCCATTCCATGGCGATTTATTCCAGCATCTAAGACATAAGACATTAACATAGTATCTTCTATTGAATTTAAATGAATTCCATATTTTTTTAATATTCGAAAATCATACTTAATATTATGTCCAATTATTTTTATACTTTTGTCCTCAAGAAAAGGTTTGATCTTTTTAATAACAGCATCAGTATCTAACTGAAATTTAATTTCTTTATCCTCTTTATTAGAATGATTTAAAGGAACATAATAAGCATTCCCCTCTTTTATGCATAATGAAATGCCAACTAAATCAGCCTGTCTGATATTTAAAGAATTTGTTTCAACATCAACAACGACTGAGCCTTTTTTCTCAGCCTCTTGTAAAATTTTTTCTAGCTCAGATAATTTAAAAACTGTTTTATAATTTTCTCTAGAAATATTTTTTTTTGAGGAAATGCTGTCTTTTGTTTCTTCTAAAATAACATTTTGTTTATCTGCTTGCGTTCCATAAGCCTTTTCAACTCTTTCTAAAAGTCTAGAGAATTCCATTTTTTTTAAAAATGAAATAATTTTTTCTTTATCTAAATCCTTAAGGATAAAATCTTCAATTTTTTCAACCGTAGGAACATCATTTTTTAGAGTTACTAATTTTTTACTAATCAGTGCATTTTCTTTATTGTCAGAAATTGTTTGTCTTCGTTTTGGCTGTTTAATTTTATCAATATTCTTTAATAAATTTTCTACCGAACCAAATTCATTAATTAACTCTGCAGCAGTTTTAACTCCTATACTCGGAACTCCGGGTATATTATCTGAACTATCCCCTGCTAACGCTTGTACTTCAATAACTTTATCTGGGGTTACGCCAAATTTTTCTTTAACTTCTTCAATTCCAATATCTTTGTTTTTCATTGAGTCAAAAAGTGTTGTTTGATCATCAATTAATTGCATTAAATCTTTGTCTGACGAAATAATCTTAACTCTTATATTTTTTTTTAAAGCTTCTTTTTTGTAGGTGGCTATCAAATCATCTGCCTCATAATTTTCCATCTCTATGCTCGGTAAATTAAAAGCTTTTACCGCTTCACGTATAAAGCTGAATTGAGGTATTAAATCTTCTGGAGTTTCGGTTCTATTTGCTTTGTATTCTGGGTAAATATTATTTCTAAAATTCTTTCTAGCGCTATCAAATATAACCGCTATATGAGTTGGTTTTTCATGACCATTTTTTGATTTTGCATCTTCTAAAAACTTATAAAGCATATTGCAAAATCCGCTGACTGCTCCAACAGGCATTCCATCGCTTTTCCTTGTAAGTGGAGGAAGAGCATAAAAAGCTCTAAAAATATAACCAGAGCCATCAATTAGATAAAGAAGGTCTGTTTTTTTAGAATTGGTCATTAAATAAATATTATCTTATAAATATAAAAATTATATTAGATAATATTAATGGAAAATTTTTTAGCCCTAGAAATTACTAATCTTTCAAAAGAATTTAAGACAAAACAAAATACAATCCATGCTTTAAAAAACATTAATTTAAATGTTAATAAGGGAGAAATATTTGGTTTATTAGGTCCAAATGGTGCTGGCAAATCTACATTTATAAATATTCTTGCAGGAACAGTTATAAAATCTTCTGGTTCAGTAAAAGTTTGGAATTTCGATCTAGATAAAAATCCAAGAGAGGTAAGAAGTTCTATAGGAATAGTTCCTCAAGAAACAAATCTTGATCCTTTTTTTACTCCAAGAAAATTACTAGAAATTCAAGCTGGAATGTATGGAATAAAAGAGAGTGAAAGAATTACAGATAAAATTTTAGAAATTACCATGCTTAGAGAAAAAGCAGACTCCTATGCTCGGAGTTTATCTGGTGGAATGAAAAGAAGATTGTTGGTTGCAAAAGCTCTTGTTCACCGTCCTCCTATTTTAATTCTAGACGAACCTACCGCCGGTGTTGATGTAGATCTTAGACAGCAACTTTTAGAGAATATTCAACAGCTTAATAAACAAGGGGTTACAATTATTTTAACAACACACTATCTTCAAGAAGCCCAACAACTATGTAACCGGATCGCAATTATTAATCATGGTCAGTTAATAGCTTTAGATAAAACTGAAAATTTATTAAACAATATATTAACAAAAAAAATAATTTTTAAATTAAAAGTGCCTAAAAATATTGGAGAAAAATTAAATTCTGGTCTTGTAGTTAATTATCCAAAACCTGACCTTATTAGCGTTACCTACAATAAAAATGAGAATAAAATTGAAGAAATCATATCTGAGGTTAAAGAAAAAAATATTGAAATTTTGGATATTTTAACAGAAGATGCTGACTTAGAAGATGTTTTTTTAAAACTAACAAAAAAGAATGCTTAGTAACAAAATTCAAAATAAAAAAAATTTTTTATTAAAAGAAATTATGTGGTTTTTACCCATAGTTCTTTTTGCAACTTTTATAATTACATTATCAGCAAAAATTAAAGTTCCATTTTATCCTGTGCCAATGACTATGCAAACATTCGTGATTATGGCAATTGGAATTGCATTTGGAAAAAGAATTGGTCTTTTAATACTATTAACTTATTTTTTAGAAGGTTTGTTTGGTCTACCAGTATTTGCTGGCACTCCTGAAAAAGGAATTGGATTAAGTTATATACTTGGACCAACTTGCGGATACTTAATGGGATATTTTGTTACTGTATATCTCTCTGGAAATGTTAAAGATGAGGATAAAATTTTAACAAGAATTACAAAATTAATAATTGCAATCATCCCAACTTACATATTGGGAGTTATATGGCTTGGTACATTATTTGGTTGGAATGATTCTATTATAAAATTAGGAGTGACCCCTTTTATATTTGCAGAACTGTTTAAAATAACTTTGCTTGCATTATTAATTCCTCACATTTTCAAGTTAAAAAAATATATAAAATCTTAAATTTTAATATCTAATTATAAATGTTCAAAAACCTTTTGGGTTCTTGGTATTTAAAAAAAAAAATATCAAATGGCTTTTTGGGCGAAGGCTTAGTCTATTTAAAATCTAAAAAATTAAATAATTTTCATTATGAAGAAAAAAGCCTAATTCATAAAAAGGGGAATGGAAATACAATATCTGGCTACCAACAATTTGATATAATTGAAAATAAGAATTTTATAAAATTTTACTTTTTGTTAGGGGATAAAAAAAATAAAATTTATCAAAAATTTAATAACAACTTCAAAGAGAATCTTATTTCATGGTACTTTTGTAAAAAAGATACCTACAAAACATATTTAAAAGTAATAAATAATAATTTATTTAAAATAGATCACTTAATAACAGGACCAAACAAAAGAATATTGATACAAAATACCTATTTCAGGTCTTGTAAAAATAATTAGTTACTTTGGAGATCTTTTTGAAAGTATTCTTTGAAGAGTTCTTCTGTGCATCTTAAGTCTTCTGGCCGTCTCAGAAACATTTCGGTCGCATAATTCAAAAACTCTCTGAATATGTTCCCATTTTACCCTATCAGCCGACATTGGGTTTTCCGGAGGAATTGCTTTCTTATCTTTATCTGCCAATAAAGCTGCCTCTAAATCCTCGGCGTCAGCTGGTTTAGCAAGGTAGTCTATGGCTCCAGATTTGACTGCCGCAACAGCCGTTGGAATGTTTCCATAACCAGTTAAAACTATAATTCTGCTGTCAGCTTTGACTTTATGTATCTCTTTAACAACATCCAGCCCACTGCCATCGTTCAGTCTAAGGTCTATAATGGCAAAAGTTGGGGGTGCGGATTTAACTTTTTGGTTTGCTTCAGCAACGCTAGAGGCCGAGGTAACAAAAAAACCTTTATTTTCCATGGCTTTTGAAAGTCTGTTTCGAAATGGGTCATCGTCATCCACTATGAGCAAAGATTTGTTCTCGAACTGCCCTAAATTCACTTTTGAGGTTAAAATTTTATTCATCGAGACCTGAATATAGTCCTTCCCGAACCCGATCTCAAGCTAAGGACACAGTGTGGAAAAAATTTTTCTTACCCTAAATAAATACTTTACAGAAATTAAAAATAGCTTTAATTGCCGACTCAATTGGTTAATTAATAATAATTTTTTAACAAAAGGACATAACAAGAATTGAAAAAGTTTAATTCTGTTTCTGACTTAGTCAGAGATCTTCAACCAGTAAATCCTGTATATTGTATTCGACCAGAAAGTATAAAACTGGCTTGCAATTTTTTTGTAAATAATTTTCCGGGGAAACCCCTATACGCTGTAAAAACAAATCCTCACAAAAGTGTTATTAAACACATCTATCAAAATGGAATCACAAATTTTGATGTAGCCTCTCTAGAAGAAATTAAATTAGTTAAGTCGATTGCAAAAGATGCAAAACTTTATTTCATGCACACAGTAAAAAATAGAAAGAGTATTGAAGAAGCATATTTTAATTTTGGTGTGAGAGATTTTTCTTTTGATACAAAAGATGAATTAATTAAAATTTTTGAAGCAACTAAAGATGCAAAAGATTTAACTTTATATTTAAGAATATTTGTTTCTAATGAACATTCTGAAATTGATCTTTCAAAAAAATTTGGAGCTTCTCCAGCTGAAGCTGTTAATTTAATAAAATTAGTAAGACCACTTGTTAAAAAGCTTGGTGTAAGTTTCCACGTTGGATCACAATGTATGCATCCCGTATCTTATTCAAAAGGAATTAAAGAAATTGGAAATATAATTTTAAAATCAGGAATTACACCTGATATTATAAATGTAGGCGGAGGTTTCCCATCTAAGTATCCAGATCTATATCCGCAACCACTAGAAAACTACATGGAAGAAATTAAAAAAGCAGTAAACAAATTAAATTTACCTAAACAACCAGAATTAATTTGCGAACCAGGAAGAGCTATCGTTGCCGAAAGCGGTTCTACTATTGTTAAAGTTGAACTTAGAAAAAAACAAAGTCTGTATATTAATGATGGAACTTATGGATCTTTATTTGATGCAGGATTTCCAAATTTCATTTTTCCAACAAAAGTTGTTGATACTGGAAAAGATTTAAGCAGACGTTTAACTCCTTTCAATTTTTACGGACCAACTTGTGATAGTATGGATTTTATGAAAGGTCCTTACATGTTGCCTAATAATTTAAAAGAAGGTGATTACATAGAGATTGGACAATTAGGAAGTTATGGCTTAACTTTTAGAACTAAATTTAACGGCTTTTACTCAGATGACATTTTCGAAATCGAAGATAAACCAATAATGTCAGTTTATCAAAATGAACAAGATGAGGAATACAAAAGCAATTATCTTGTTGCTTAATGAGCAAATCCTCAAATCCAACTATAGGTCACAACAAATCTAGCTTTTTAAACAAAGCCATAGAGCACATAGATATTACATCTTTTGATGCAAGACCCATCATAGATGGCATGTCTAAAATGTCCTTTACATCTAGAGAAACGGCTAACGCAGCACAAATCTATAACGAAATGTTAAATGATAAAAACTGCACTATTTTCTTAACTTTAGCAGGATCAACTTCTGCTGCAGGATGTATGAAAGTTTATGCTGATCTAGTAAAAAACAACATGGTTGATGCTATCGTTTCAACAGGAGCATCTATTGTTGATATGGATTTCTTTGAAGCTCTAGGTTTTAAACACTATCAAGGATCCCAATTTCAAAATGACAATGTATTAAGAGAGCACTATATCGATAGAATATACGATACCTATATTGATGAAGACCAACTACAAGCTTGTGATAAAACAGTTGGCGAAATAGCAGATCAATTAGAACCTAGACCTTATACTTCTCGTGAATTCATAAAAGAAATGGGAAAATATTTAACAAAACATTCAAAGAAGAAAGAATCTTTAATCCAACTTGCTTATGAAAATGATGTGCCAATATTCTGTCCTGCTTTTACAGATTCTAGCGCTGGATTTGGTTTAGTAATGCACCAAGAAAGAAATCCAAAAAAACATTTAACAATTGACTCTGTAAGAGATTTTAGAGAACTTACTGAAATTAAAATTAAATCAAAAACTTCGGGTTTATTAATGATCGGTGGAGGTGTTCCTAAAAACTATATTCAGGACACAGTTATATGTGCTGAACTTTTAGGAAAAGAAGTTGATATGCATAAATACGCTATACAAATTACTGTTGCTGACGTTAGAGATGGAGCATGCAGTTCTTCTACATTAAAAGAAGCAAGCTCATGGGGGAAAGTAGATACAGCAAGAGAACAAATGGTTTTTGCTGAAGCAACAAGCGTTATCCCTCTTATAGCGAGCGATGCATTTCATAGAGGCTACTGGAAAAATAGACCTAAAAGGAGTTTTTCTAAATTATTTAAATAAAAAATGTCTTCACTAACTAAAGTAGCTTTGGTGCAGATGAAGATGGACGCTGATCCTAAAAAAAATCTATCTAAAGCTATTGAAAAAATAAAATTAGCGAAAAAAAAGGGGGCACAAATTGTTTGTTTGCCCGAGCTATTTTTAACGCACTATTTTTGCCAAGAAGAAAATCACGATAACTTTGCAATAGCAGAAAAAATACCCGGAAAGACTACTGATGCATTATGTGATTTAGCAAAAAAAATAAGCGTAATAATAATTGTTCCACTTTTTGAAAAGAAAATTGCAGGCCTGTATCATAACTCATGCGTGGTGATTAATGAAAAAGGAAAGATCTTTGGTCATTATCGAAAAATGCACATTCCTGATGATCCTCAGTATTATGAAAAGTTTTATTTCACTCCAGGTGATTTAGGTTTTAAAAGCTTTAACACTAACCACGGTAAGATTGGAACATTAATATGCTGGGATCAATGGTTTCCGGAGGCAGCACGTTTAACGGCTTTAAAAGGTGCGGAAATCATATTTTATCCAACAGCGATAGGCTGGCATTTACGTGAGAAAAAAGAATTTGGTAAATCACAATTAAATGCATGGCTTACAATTCAAAGATCACACGCAATAGCAAATGGAGTATATGTTGTTTCTGTTAATAGAGTGGGCATTGAAGGTAAAAAAGAAAAATCTATCGAATTCTGGGGTAATTCAATTGTGTTTGACCCGAACGGAAACATTATTGCAGAAGCCAGCAATGACAAAGAGGAAGTTATTGTTTGCAATATTGATATAAGCAAAGTTGAGAAAGTCAGACAACACTGGCCATTCCTAAGAGACAGAAGAATAGACCAATACCATGGTTTATTAAAAAATCCTTCCGATGAATGAAAATCTGGCATCTTTAGGTTATAGAATGCCAGCAGAGTGGGAAAAGCAAAGCTCTACATGGTTAGCATGGCCCCACAATAAAAATGACTGGCCAGATAAATTTGAAAATATCCCATCAACTTTTGCTAAAATAACTTCAGCATTATCAAAAGTTCAAAATGTTGATATTTTAATTCAATCAAAATCAGCTAAAACAAATATTAAAAAAATTTTAATTAAAGAAAAAACAAACCTTAAAAGGGTTAATTTTCATATTATTAAAACAAATCGAGTTTGGACCAGAGATACTGGACCTATTTTTCTAGTAAATGATCTTTTGAAAAAAAAGATCATGACTAACTTTCATTTCAATGCGTGGGCGAAATATAAAGATTATAATTTTGATAATGCTATTAAGCCAAAAATAGCAAAAATCAAAAATATAGAAATAATAGATGTAAAAGCAAAAATTAAAAATAAAATTAAAGATGTTATATTGGAAGGTGGTGCAATTGATGTAAATGGAAAAGGAACTTTAATCGCTACAAAAGAATGTTTATTAAGCAAAGTTCAAGAAAGAAATCCTGGATTAAGTAGGGAAAAATTAGAAATAATTTTAAGCGAAAGTTTAAATGTCAAAAATTTTATTTGGCTTAATAAAGGTATAGTTGGCGATGATACACACGGTCATATTGATGACATCACAAGATTTTTTGATGATGATAAAATATTTACGGCAATCGAATATCAAAAAAATGATGAAAATTTCTCAGCATTAAATGAAAATTTAAAAATCTTAAAAAAATCTAGAAATCACTTAGGTAAACAAAATACCATCGTAGAAATTCCAATGCCTTCCCCACTCATTATTGATGATACTAGAGTCCCGGCCAGTTATTTAAATTTTTATATAGCAAATAAAATTGTTTTACTTCCAATCTTTGAAGATAAAAATGATGATATAGCTTTTCAAATTTTAGAAAAGCATTTTAAAGACAGAAAAATTGTTCCAATTAATTGTCGTGATCTTATTTGGGGATTTGGAGCAATTCATTGTATGACACAACAAGAGCCAGCTATATAAGTTTTAAATTAATTAAATCTTTTTTCTGCCAAAAGATATCAACAACGGCGCCTTTATCTTCTAAATTGTAAAAATCAATGATAGCAGACAGTCTTTCTAAAAAAACTTTTGCTATAAAAATACCAAGACCCAAACCTTCTTTATTATTATCTAAATCCTTTTTTTTAATATAAGGATCGCCTAAAAATCCTAATATTTGATTTGAAAAACCTACCCCATCATCTACCACTTTTATTCTTAATTCATCTTCATTAGATAACAAAAAAATCTCAGTTTTATTTGATGAAAACTTTAAAGCATTATCAATAATATTTTTAAGACTGTAAATAATTTCGATTTTTTTTGTGATTAGATAATCTTTTTTATAATCATCTTCGTTGATAATTATTTTTTTTTTACTCAAATCTTTAAATGAGTCAATAATCTCATGAACAATAATTTTAAAAGATGCTTTATCAAAAAACTTATCCTCCTTTTCTGTATAGGGATTTTTTGATATTTGTTTTAATATTTCGCTACATCTTTTGGATTGAGAAATAAGTAAATCTAAATCTTGGTTAATTTTTTTATTAGATCCTAATTCTTTTTTTAACTCTTTAGCAACTAAAGATATTGTATTTAAGGGCGTTCCTAATTCATGCGCTGCTGCTGCTGCAAGTCCTCCTAGAGACTTTAATTCCTGCTCTCTTAAAAAAATTTGTTGTAAAACATTAAAGGCTTCATTTCTTTGTGCACTCTCTATTGCTAATCGTTGTGAATAAATGGCTAAAAATATTATCGCTGTGCACAATGCTAATGCTAATCCTAAAATATAAAACTTTGGAAAATAGTAATTATTTTCAAGACCTGGCAATTCAAAATAAAAAAATGATAAGATAATAATTAATACTATTGATAAAAACCCAATCAGAATACTACTTCTTAAATTTAAAAATCCTGCAGCAATTGTAATTGGAGCGACAATTAATATTGAGAAAGGGTTCGTTAACCCTCCAGTTAAGAATAATAATCCAAATAGCTGAAATAAATCGTATAGGATACTAAAAGTGGCTTGTTTATTAGATAATAGATCAGTTTTTTTTGATCTAATTTGAAGAAAAATATTAAGAAAAGAAGAAAATAAAACTAATAAATAACAATACTTAATATTAAAATTAAAATTAAAGTAAAAATATACAATAGATATCGTCGCAAACTGACCGAGAATTGCGACCCAGCGAATATTAATAAGTGTTAGAAGTTTTATCTGATTATCATTTAGCTCTGGTGATTTTGCTAAATTCATTAAACTAGATATCTAGATTATTTACATTAATAGCGTTTTTATTAATAAAATCTTTTCTAGGAACGACATCTTCTCCCATTAAAATCTTGAAAATTTCTCTGTCACGATCTTCAGGGTTAGTAGTTTCGTTATCGATATCATTTCCAGAGTAATTTACCTTTAATAAGGTATTATTTTCAGGGTTTAAAGTTGTCTCCCATAATTCCTCTGGGTTCATTTCTCCTAATCCTTTAAATCGTTGTATAGAAATAAATTTTTTTCCTTCTTCTATTATTCTCTTTAAAAAATCTACAGGCGAATAAATATCAATCTTTTCGTTAGTTGAGTTAATCATGTGACATTTTTTTCTAAAAACTTTCAACATATCACCTAACAGGCTTAATTCTTCTACATGTTTAGTATCTAAAAAATCTAAACTTAATTTTTTTACAATAGTTTCTTCGTAATATTTTTTCTCTAAAACAAATAAATTATCCTTAAAAGAACCAACCCATAAATTATTTTCAGAATTATTCTCAAATTTATTTAAATATTCTGCCGCTGCTTTAATGGCTCCTTCTTTTTTCTTACCATTAGAGTCATCTCTAATTAAAAAATCTTTTTTATCTTTATAGAAACTTCCAACTACTGTTAGAGCCTCAACTAATTCTTTGTCAAAATCTTTTCCTAAATTTTTTATTCTTGAATCAAATCTTCTACAATGTTTGACAATCTCATCAAAATTTTCCTCTTTTATTTTTCCATTTTCTTCTGAGAAAAATTTAATATTTTCTTTAGCAGTATCAATAGTAATATCAAAAAGATCTTCATCATTTTTAATATAAGATATTTTTTTACCTACTTTAATTTTATATAATGGTGGTTGGGCTATATAAATTTTTCCATTTTTAATAAGCTCATTAAATGGTTCATTATTAAAAAATGTTAATAACAAGGTTCTTATATGCGATCCATCAACATCAGCGTCGGTCATGATAATGATTTTTCCATATCTTAACTTTTCAATACTAAAATCATCAAATCCGGTTCCGATAGCGTTAATCAAAGTTATAATTTCATTTGAAGAAAGCATCTTTGCATAAACCTTTTTGGCCTCTGCAGGATCCAGTTTGGATGATCCATTATTCTTTGAATCAACATAGGTATTTAAAATCTTTCCTCTTAAGGGTAATACAGCCTGAAATTCTCTGTTCCTTGCCTGTTTTGCAGACCCTCCCGCTGAATCCCCCTCAACTATAAATAATTCTGCTTTATCCTTATCCTTTGTCTGGCAATCGGCTAATTTTCCTGGCAGACTAGAAATATCTAAAGCACTCTTTCTTCTAACGCTCTCTCTTGCTTTTCTAGCAAGCTCACGTGCCAATGCTGCTTGTGAAATTTTATTTACTAGTGCTTTTGTAATTTTGTTATTTTGGTCAAACCAAACTTCAAGTTTTTCATTAACTATCCCTTCTACTACTGGGCGAACTTCTGACGATACTAATTTTTCTTTGGTTTGAGATGAAAATTTAGGGTCCTTAACTTTTACAGAAATTATTGCGGTTAATCCTTCTCTGACGTCGTCTCCCGTTACTGAAATTTTTTCTTTTTTTAAAATACTATTATCAACAACATATTTATTTATAGTTCTAGTTAATGCATTTCTAAAACCAACTAAATGAGTACCACCATCCTTTTGTGGTATGTTGTTTGTAAAGGTAACAATTTGTTCTTGATAACCTGCATTCCAAACTAGAGCTACTTCTAATTGAATATCATTTTTACTACCTGAAATATAAATTGGTTTTGTAAAAAGATTTTCACCTGTTTCTGACTTAAGTTTTTCTTTATTTTTATCAAAATCAATTACAAATTCTGAAATACCACCTTCAAACTTATATTCAGATCTTTTTACTTTGTCTTCACGCTTATCTTCTAAAATAATCTGAATACTTTTATTAAGGTAAGCTAATTCTTTAATTCTTTTCTTTAAAATATTGATATCAAATACTGTAGTTGTAAATATTTTTTTTGAAGGTAAAAAGGTTACTGAAGTGCCATTTGCTTTTTTTGCATCACCAATTTGTTTTAAAGGTTTTGTAGTTACTCCGTCCTTAAATTCTGCAAAATATTCTTTGTTTTTTCTAAAAATATTTAATCTTAAATTTTCAGACAAAGCATTCACCACGGAAACTCCTACTCCATGTAATCCTCCAGAAATCTTATATGAATCATGATCAAATTTTCCACCAGAATGTAACTGAGTCATAATTACTTCTGCCGCAGATATTCCTTCTTCTTTATGCATATCAACAGGGATACCTCTACCGTTGTCTTCAACAGTAACACTCTGATCTTTATTTAATGAAACATAAATCTCATTACAGTGGCCTGCTAAAGCTTCATCTATAGAATTATCAATAACTTCAAAAACCATGTGATGCAGACCTGTGCCATCGTCTGTGTCACCAATATACATTCCTGGTCTTTTTCTAACTGCATCTAACCCTTTTAAAACTTTAATTGAATCTGCTTCGTATGAATTATTTTGGATTTTTTTTTGTAAATTTTCAGGCATTGATGAATTTTTATTGAGGCTATTTATAACATTTTTTATCCTTAATTAGGACAAGGTAATTGCTATAATTTTACAAAAAATGCTTTATTTTCAATAGTTTGGAACGATTGTATGTTATTTCCCGTGTACCAAGTTTGCATCCCAATTTTTGCAATTTCATCGAAAAAAAGTTCGAGATTTTTACCATCTATATGAGATGCAATTTCATCAAACAAAAGTATTGAATTTATATTTTTAGATTTCATTAGCAGAATAAATGACAAAATTAATGATATTAATATTTTTTTTTGCTCACCCGTAGAACAAAGATCAGAATTTAATTTAGTTTCTTCATTAAAAAATTCAAAAATATCAAATTGTGGACCAACACTATTTCTTTTTATTATTTGATCTATTTCACGTTTTTCAAAATATTTTTTTTTAAAAAATTCATAGAATTCTTTTTCATTAATATTCGGGGCCAAGTCGTAAGAGTTTTTAATATTTAATTTAATCTTTAAAAAATTATTTAATTTATTTGAAATAACATTATTAATATCTCTAATAAAAGATCTTCTATAAATAAAAATGTTCCATAATTCATCTATCATTTTCTTTTCAAGAATATTTAACCATTGTAAATCTTTATTTTCTTTTAATAATTGAATTCTTTCTTCTGAAAGTTTTTTAAAATTATTTAAATTTTTTTTATAACCTAAATTATAATTAGAAATAATTTTATCCAAAAATTTTCTTTTAATACTATCTCCCTCGTACATAATTTTATCCATTTGTGGGGTTAGCCAAATAAAATTTATGTCTTTGAAGACTTCAGCCAAGGATGCTTTGTTATTTTCTATATTTAAATATTTTTTTATTTTATCTTCTTTTGAATCAAAAATTACATCAACCTTGTAATCTTTTTTTTCATAACTAATTGTTGTTGAAATAATTGTTTTATCTTTTGAGTTTTTTTTAATGCAGTCTTCTATTAACGCCCCTCTAATTCCTTTTTTATCTGCAATAAGTGATATAGCTTCTAAAACGTTTGTTTTTCCACTACCATTTGGACCAATAATGCAAATAATTGGTCGATTAGTTTTTAGTTCGATAAAAGAATGAGATCTAAAATTTTGTAATTTTATATCTTTAATTAGTAACATTTAATCATGCCACTCTCATTGGCATAATAACATGTAGACTATTAATATCTGCAGGATCGTGAATTAACACTGGAGAAGATGGATCTTTAGCATAAATCATCATATTTTTATCTTCTATAACTCCGCCAACATCAATTAAATATTTAGAATTAAAACCAATTTCTAAATCTGGACCACTATAACTTAGAATAATCTCTTCAACACCATCTCCTGCGCTAGGATCATTAACTAATAATTTTAAAATATCTTTGTTCACTACAAGTTTTAATGTTCCCTTACGGTCAGATGACAATGAGTTAATCCTATCAATTGTGGAGATAAATGATGATAAATTAACTTCTATTTTGTTGCTATTATCTGTTGGTATTACTTTTGAATAATCCGGGAATCTTCCATCAATAACTTTAGAAATTAAAGTTATATCATTTATTGAAAATCTAATTTTAGTTTTGCTTGCCGTGATCTTAAGTTCTGAATTCTCTTCTTGAAGTATAGTAACCAGTTCAAACAATGTTTTTTTAGGTAGAATTACAGCTTCAAAAGCCACATCTTTATCTAATACTAGTCTGCTTTTTGATAATCTATGGCCGTCAGTTGCAACAGCTGAAAGATATAATTGATTATTCTCATTTGTTTTATGCAGATAAATTCCATTTAAATAATGTCGAGTTTCATCGTTTGAAATTGCAAATTTAGTCTTATTAAGTAATTTTAAAAATACGGATGAGCTAATTGCAAGAGCTTCTCCTTCAACATCATCTTGTGTAATTGGAAAATCTTTCGGTGGTAAACACTTTAAATTAAAATTTGATTTTGCTGAAATCAAAGAAAGTTGACCATCTGTCTTTTGAGAAATTAATATTTCAGAGCCTGATGGTAATTTTCTTACTAAATCATAAATGACTTGAGCCGTTGTAGTTGTTGATCCTTCTTTAATAATTTCACCCTTAATAACTTCAATAATAATAATGTCTAAATCTGTAGCAGAAATTGTAATTTTACCATTGGAAGCATCTAATAAAACATTAGCTAATATTGGAATAGTATTTTTTTTCTCAACTATTCCCTGAATATGCGAAAGACTTTTAAGAAAAAGATCTCTATTTAACTTTAGTTCCATTAAACAGTTTTTGTTAATTTTTGATTAAGATCTTTAACTTCATTTTCAAAGTTTTTATCTTGAATCATTAACTCTTCTACTTTTTTAATAGCATGAATAACAGTTGTATGGTCCCTTCCTGAAAATCTTCTGCCAATATCAGGTAAAGATTTCGTAGTCATTTTCTTTGATAAATACATCGCAATTTGTCTTGGTCTTGCAACAGATCTTGATCTTCTTGATGACATAAAATCATGCATGGAAATATTATAATAAGAAACTACTGTTTTTTGTATATCTTCAATAGTGATATTGGTCTCAATTTTATTTAAAGAATCTCTTAAAATACTCTTAGCTTCTGCAACAGAGATCTTTCTATTATTGATATTTAGATAAGCCGCTATTCTATTAAACGCCCCAATCATCTCCCTTACGCTAAGTTTTAATTCATTAGCTATAAAATTAATAACCTCATCATCAATAGCGATGTTTCTCTCTGAAGCATGGAATTCTTTTAAACATCTTTGTTTTAAAATTTTAACTCTTTGTTCAAAATCTGGACTTTGAATATCAACAACTAGACCGCCAGATAGTCTCGATTTAATTCTATCTTGTATTCTATCCAGTTCGTTTGGTGGTCTGTCACAAGAAATAACTATTTGTGAACCCGATTCTATTAAAGCATTAAATGTGTGAAAGAATTCTTCTTGGGTTACATCTTTTCCGCTTACAAATTGTATATCATCTATGATTAAAACTTTTGCACTTCTAAAAATATCTTTAAATTTTACAACATCATTGTTTTTTATAGACCTAACAAATTGGTACATAAATCTTTCTGCTGAGACATAAATAACTTTATCTATTTTTTTTAATAATTTATTTCCAATAGCATTTAAAAGATGAGTTTTTCCAAGTCCAACTCCGCCATAAATATAAAGTGGGTTATATTTATTTAAATTATCGATAATTCTATTTGCTGCTGTAAAAGCAAGTTCGTTACTTTTGCCGACTATAAAATTATCAAAAATTAATCTTTCATCAATTTTTGAAAGTCCATAACTACCACTGTCTTGAACTAAATCTTTCTTTTCAAAATCAATTACGTTTGATTTATTATTGCTTTTTGCTTCAACTCTTTCTGAAATTTGAAACTCTATACGACTAATATTTGCATCTTGTTTCTTATATAAATCCAAGATTTTATCAGCATAATGAGCAACGATCCAATCACGAATAAATCTAGTTTTTACGTTTAAAACTAAGGTATTAAAATTTATTTTAGTGAAGTTAATATTTTGCAACCAACTTGTGTAAACATCTTTACCATAAAGTCCCAGCAAAGATTGTTGTAATGAGTCCCATCTCGCTTTATCGTTACTAAAATTATCTTTAAGACTTGTTTGGTTTGACATTTGAACTTATTTTAAAAAAAGAAGTGTGTTTTATTTTTTTAAATCTGTAAATACAAGAAAAGAATTAAATATTTTTTAATTTTCAACTAGAAAGTTTAAACTTTTTAGTTGCTGAAAAAAAAATTAATTATCAACTAGAGATTGATAAAATATTTTTTTTACAACTTAGAGATTTGTTTTGAGATACGAGAAACTTTTCTTGAGACTGTAGTTCTTTTTAAAGAACCTTTTTTAGAAGCCTTCATAACCTGTGATTGAAAATTAGAAAATAATTTTAATGCTTTTGCTTTATCTTTAGATTTAATTGCTTCTTCAATGATTTTTACAGCGGCTTTGTATTTTCCAACTCTGATTTTATTAACTTGAGTTCTTTTTTTAATTTTTTTTACTGCGCGAATAGCAGAGACTGTGTTTGCCATATTTTTAGGGGATTATATATAAGCTGAAGATATTAGGGTCAATTACTTAATTTTGACATTCGTTGCAAAAAAAACTTGCTCTACCTTGAGATACAACCCTTGCTATTAGGCCAGAGCATCCTGACCTTAGACATTTTAAATCTCTCCTATCATAAACTTTAAATTCATTTTGAAAGCGACCTTTTAGACCTACTGAAGATTTAAAGTCTTTTATGCTTGAACCACCCAATTTTAGTGCCCTTTTAAGAACTTTGCCAATAGAGGAATGAAGCCTCTTAATATCTACTAAAGTTAATTTGGAAGAAATTTTATTAGGTTTTATCTTAGCTGAAAATAAAATTTCATTTGCATAAATATTTCCAATTCCAGAAATAAAATGCTGATCCATTAACAAAGTCTTAATCGATCTTTGCGTTGCTTTAGTCTTCGACATTAAATAATCTTTTTTTAAGTCGTTACCTAGTGGTTCGGGACCTAATTTATTTAAAAACTTATTCAAATCTAATTTAGAAACTTTATCTAATAAAAAAAATCCAAATCTTCTAGGATCGTTATAAATAACCTTAAGGTTATTAGAAAAGAAAAACTCTATATGATTATGCTTTAAAGAAAATTCATTAAAGTAATAACTGGTCTTTAAAAAATCTTTAGAATAATTATTTTTAATTAAGAATTTTCCTGACATTCCTAAATGTGCAATCATCACATAATCGTTTTTTAAATAAATCAGAATATATTTAGATCTTCTTAAAACTTTAATAATCTTTTGACCGATAACATTTTTTTTAAAATTTGTAGGAATTTTAAATCTTAAATTAGGATTATTTATTTTTATATTTTTAATAACTTTATTCTCAATAAATTTTAATAAAGTTCTTCGAGTTACTTCTACTTCTGGTAATTCAGGCATTAACTATATGACTATTGATTGCAAATGTTCTATATTTAAAGAATGCAAGATACTAATACAAAACAAAATTCTAAAAAAGACCTTGTAAATACTGTTTTTAATTCTGTATTTAAAAAATATGATTTGATGAATGACATCATGTCATTTGGTATTCACCGTTTGTGGAAAAGTAATTTAATCGACTGGCTGCAACCAAAACTAAATTCAAAATTAATTGATATGGCATCAGGAACTGGTGATATGACAAAACTTTTTATTGAACGCACCAACTTTACGGGTCAGGCAACTATGGTGGATCAAAATATTGAAATGTTAAATGAAGGAAAAAAAAAACTTGAGTATTATAAAAATATTGATTCTTTGTGCGCTAGTGCGGAACAAGTTCCTTTAAAAGACTCTAGTTATGATTACTACATCATCAGTTTTGGTATAAGAAATGTCACCGATATAAAAAAAACACTTAGTGAAGCATATCGATTACTTAAACCAGGTGGACGATTTATGTGTTTAGAATTTTCAAAAATTAATAATGAGATTATTGATAAGTTTTATTCAATTTACTCAAGTTTTATTCCTCACATCGGAAAAGCAGTTGCCGGAGATGAAAAGCCCTATGAGTATTTAATACAAAGCATTAAAGATTTTTATAACCAAGAACAATTATTAAATCTGATGAAAGAGGCTAAATTTATAAACGCCGAGTATAGAAATCTTACTACTGGAGTTGCGGCAATTCACTCTGGATGGAAAATAAAATAATTTAAAATGCTATCTAATTTTTTTTCTCTTATTAAAATTGGTAGAGCCTTAGCAAAGTCTAACAGTTTATCTGTTTTTGAAGAATTTTATAAACCGCCCTTATCTATTAAAATTTTAATAAAAATTTTTGGCTTTACTACTTTTAATAAAGACACGGATAACAAAAGCGCAGGTGAAAGATTAAAAAATGCTTTTTTAACTTTAGGTCCTGCTTTTATAAAACTGGGACAATTTCTTGCAACTCGTCCTGATATTGTTGGTGAAGAATTTGCAAAGGAGTTACAAAAACTACAAGATCAAATGCCAGCTTTTGATATCTCACAGTCAAAAGAGGCTTTACGCAAAGAATTGGGTGAAGAGAAATATAAACAAATCGCTTATTTGAGCAAACCAATTGCTGCAGCTTCGATTGCACAAGTTCATTTTGCTAAAATCATTAATAATGAAAAAAAAGAAATCGATGTTGCTATTAAAATATTAAGACCAAATATAGAAAAAATCTTTAACAAAGAATTAGATGCTTTAAGATTTTTAGCATCAGTTATTGAATTCAGCGTTAAAAAAAGTCGCAGATTAAAATTAGTAAAAATCATCGATCTACTTAAAGAAATAACCAGCATTGAAATGGATCTAAGATATGAAGCAGCGTCCGCAAGTGAACTTAAAAAAAACACTGCTCAAGATGAGGGTTTTAAAGTTCCATCTATATTTTGGGATTTTACCTCACAAAGAGTTTTGACAATTGAAAAAGTAGATGGAATTTCAATCAAAGATAAAGAATTGCTCGTCAAAAATAAAATTGATCTAAAAAAAATAGCAAGATTACTAATTCAAAATTTTTTGAGACAAGCGGTGGGAGATGGTTTTTTTCATGGCGACATGCACCAAGGTAATCTGTTTGTCGATAAGAATGAAAATATTGTACCTGTAGATTTTGGAATTATGGGCCGACTGGATATTGCTAATAGAAAGTACTTAGCCGAGATATTGTATGGTTTTATTAACCGAGACTATGAAAAGGTCGCAAAAGTTCATTTTATTGCAGGTTTAGTGCCTAATACGGAGTCTTTAGACCAGTTCACACAAGCTCTAAGAACTATTGGGGAGCCTATTTTTGGTCAGTCTTCTAAGAACATTTCAGCAGGCAAATTACTAGCAAGACTTTTTGAAGTAACTGAAAAATTTAACATGGTCACACAACCTCAATTATTATTATTACAAAAAACAATGGTCGTGGTTGAGGGCGTTGCAAGATCATTGGATGAAGATGCAAATATTTGGGAAATTTCAAAACCTGTATTACAAGGCTGGCTGAACAACGAGATTGGTCCTAAAAATAGAATCGATAAAATATTAAAAACAACAACAGAACTTTTAGATAAACTACCAGAATTACCCGAGATGATTAATCGGGCTAACAAAGCTATGGAGCTTTTAAGTTCTTATGAGTTTATAAAAAATCAAAACCAAAATAACGAATATGAAATTAAAGAAAAATCTTCAAAATTAAAAAGGACTTACCTAATTATAGGCTTATTAATTATTGTAATTATATTGCTAATAGTATTCAAATAGCGCGATGCTAAATTCAATTGAGAATAAGAAAATTTTAATCGTTATTGGTGGTGGAATCGCTGCTTATAAAGTTCTCGACGTTATTAGAGAGCTTAGAAAAAATAACTGTGAAGTTAAAACTATTTTAACAAATTCTGGAAAAGAATTTGTAACTCCACTATCAATTTCTGCTCTTTCTAAAAATAAAGTTTTTGAAAACTTATTCGATCCTAATAATGAAGGTGAAATGGATCACATCGCACTTTCGAGATGGTGCGATTTAATAATCGTTGCACCAACCACTGCAAATCTAATGGCTAATTTTGCACGCGGAGAAGCAAAAGATTTTGCAACAACAGTTATCATGGCCTCCAACAAACCCATTTTTCTTGCTCCCGCCATGAATGTTGAGATGTGGAATAATCCTGCTAACCAGGAAAATTTTCAAAAACTTATTCAATTTAAATATAAATTTATCGGACCAATAACGGGTGAAATGGCATGCGGAGAAGTTGGTATTGGTAAAATGTCATCTCCTGAAGAAATTATTCTAACTATTAAAAATTACTTTCTTTCAAAAAGTTTATTTAATAATAAAAATTTAAAGGCTTTAGTGACTGCAGGATCAACAAGAGAATATATTGATCCGGTTAGATTTTTATCCAATGAATCCTCTGGCAAACAAGGATTTGAAATTGCAAAATCTTTAAATGATATTGGCTTTAAAACAAAATTAGTGATTGGCCCAAATTCTTTAAATATTACAAATCAGGATAATCTTGAAGTAATTAATGTAACAACTGCTAAACAAATGTTCGAGGCTTGCAAAGATAATTTGCCAGTAGATGTTGCTGTCTGTACAGCTGCGGTGTCTGATTTTAAAGTTAAAAACTATAGTGACGAGAAAATAAAAAAAGAAGGATTAGAAGATTTTAATTTAGAACTTGAAAAAAATATTGATATTTTATCTTTCATCTCTAGCCAAAATATTAATCGACCAAAACTGGTAGTTGGTTTTGCAGCTGAAACTAAAAACATCATTGAAAATGCACAAAAAAAAATCCAAAATAAACACTGCGATTGGATTATCGCTAACAATGTAGGTGATAAATCCATTGGATTTAATTCGGATTATAATGAGGTTTTTTTAATTTCTAAAAATAAAGAAGTTGAAAAATTTAATAAAACAACAAAGTCAGAAATTGCAAAAAAACTGTCCAATAAAATTCTTCACGCGCTTATTCAATAATGGTTAAAATTTTAGTAAAAAAAATAAATTATAAACATAAAGAGTTGCCTAAATATGAAACAGTAGGTTCTTCAGGTTTAGATTTGATTGCTAATATTGATAAAGAAATAATTTTAAAGCCTAATGAGCGAACATTAGTTCCAACAGGTCTTTCCGTTGCTATTCCTGAAAATTATGAAATACAAGTGAGGCCAAGATCAGGACTGGCAGCAAAGAATGGAATTAGTGTTCTAAATACGCCTGGAACAGTGGATGCTGATTATCGAGGCGAAATTAAAGTGATATTAATAAACTTAAGTTTAGAAAATTTTAAAATTGAACCAGGACAAAGAATTGCACAGATGGTGCTGTGCCCTGTTGTAAAAGCTGAACTTGTTGAAGTGGATACACTTCCTGAATCAGTTCGTGGAAGCGGTGGATTTGGTTCAACGGGCCGATAAATATTCATGAAACTTAGTTATGACGATGTCAAAAAATACATTGCTCATATTAACTTAAAAAAGATTGGCAGCTTTGGTCAAAAGAAGATCATCGATACAAAAGTTCTCATCATTGGTGTTGGAGGATTAGGATCGCCTGTTGCACTCTATCTTGCATCTTCTGGAATTAACAATATTGGCGTCGTTGATCATGACAAAATAGATATTTCAAATTTACACCGACAAATTTTATTTGATGAAGATGACGTTAATAAATTTAAAGTAGATATTGCTGAAAAAAAGTTAAAAAAAATTAATTCTAAAATAAAAATTAAAAAATTTAAGACTAAAATTGATACCAATAATATTAATAAAATTACAAGAGGATACGATCTAATCATTGATGGCACTGACAGCTTTAAATCAAAATTATTAATCAGCGATTATTGTTATAAAAATAAAAAAATCTTAATTTGTGGAGCTATCAGCAAGTTTGATGGTCATGTTTTTGTTTTTAATTTTAAAAAGAAAAATTCACCTTGTCTTAGATGTTTTATGCCAGAAATTCCAAATAATGACACGATGGATTGTCAAAGCGAAGGTGTTCTGTCTACCCTTGCCGGAATGATTGGGACGATTATGGCTAATGAGGCAATTCGTGAAATATTAAATTTTGAAAATTCATTATGTGGCAATATTTTAATTATTAATTCTGAAAATCTTGCAATTAAAAAAATTAAATTAAATAAAAATAATAACTGCATTAAGAAGATTAAATGAAGTTTAAAACAATAATTCTTATTTTATCTTTTATTATTTTCACAAGTGCCGATTTATTAGCGCAAAAAATTACCACTAAAAAATATCTTAGTATTAGAACCAGCGTTGCAAATCTTAGAATTGGACCTTCCTCTGCCCATCCCATTGCATTTGTATACGAAAAGAAAAACATGCCGGTTGAGGTAATTGATGAGTTTGAAGTTTGGCGAAAAGTTAAAGATTATCAGGGTGATATCGGTTGGATTCATTTAAGTCAGTTATCCAGAAAAAGAACGTTGTTAACCATGAAAGATGGAATTGTTCTTTTTAAAAATGCAACGATCTATTCAAAACCAATTATTAAAATTGGAAACTTAGAAGCTGCTTCAATTAAAAAATGTATTCCAAATTGGTGTTTGATTGAAATTCAAAAATATAAGGGTTGGATACAAACGGATCACGTTTGGGGCTTAGAAAATAAAGAGATTATCAATTAAATTTGTCAAATCCTGTATTAAACTGTAAATTAAATTTTAATAATCAATAATTTTAATTCTCTAACAATTTCATGAAACAAAAAAATCAGTATAGCTACCAAGATCTGCTTGATTGCGCTGAAGGGAAAATGTTTGGTCCGGGTAATGCAAAATTGCCTGCTCCTCCCATGTTAATGTTTGACAGAATTACTTCAATTACAGCTGAGGGCGGATTATTTAATAAAGGAGAAATTTTAGCTGAACTAGACATTAAAGATAATTTATGGTTTTTCGAATGTCATTTTAAAGGGGATCCGGTGATGCCAGGATGTTTAGGATTAGATGCGATGTGGCAACTACTTGGATTTTATCTTGGTTGGTTAGGCAATCCTGGTCATGGGCGAGCACTTGGAGTAAATGAAGTAAAATTTACAGGGGAAGTTGTAAAACAAGTAAAACTTGTAAAATATGTCATTAATATCAAAAGATTATTAAGGAAAGGCGAAACTTGTGTTGGTTTAGCTGATGGTTTAGTCTTTGCTGACGATAAGGAAATATATAACGCTAAAAATCTTAAAGTTGGTTTATTTAAAAGTTAAAGGGGATTAATGCGAAGAGTAGTAATTACGGGTTCTGGAATTATATCTTGTATTGGAAACAATAAAAAAGAAGTTTTAGATTCTCTATTAAATACTAAATCTGGAATAACTTTTTCTGAAGAATATAAAAAATATAATTTTAAAAGCCAAGTTTGTGGTGTTCCTAAAATTAATTACGAAGAATTAATTGATCGAAAAGTTTTGAGATTTATGGGTGATGGCTCAGCTTACGCCTATCTTTCAATGAAAGAGGCTATAGAAGAATCGGGCCTTACTGAAAAAGAAGTTAGCAATGAAAAAACTGGAATTATTATTGGATCAGGTGGTCCTTCAATTAAGAACGTTATGTTTGCAATCGACTCAACAAGAGCATCAGGTCCTAAAAAAATGGGCCCGTTTATTGTGCCACGAACAATGGCAAGTACATGTTCTGCAACACTTGCAACACCCTTTAAAATTAAAGGAGTGAACTATTCAATTAGTTCTGCTTGTGCAACAAGTGCACATTGTATTGGCAATGCCATGGAACTTATTCAATTTGGAAAACAAGATATTGTTTTTGCAGGGGGTGGAGAAGAAATAGATTGGAGTTTATCTGCAATGTTTGATGCGATGACAGCCTTATCTTCAAAATATAATGATACCCCACAAACTGCTTCGAGACCCTATGATGCAAGCAGAGATGGGTTTGTAATCGCAGGCGGAGGCGGTGTTATCGTATTAGAAGAATATGAGCATGCAAAAGCTAGAGGAGCTAAAATCCTAGCTGAAATTACAGGTTATGGGGCTACTTCTGATGGTTACGATATGGTTGCACCTTCTGGTGAAGGGGCTGTGAGATGCATGAAAATGTCCATGCAGAATTTAAGAAATTCAAAAGTAGATTATGTTAACACCCATGGAACTTCTACTCCTGTAGGTGATACAAAAGAAATTGAAGCAATGAAGGAAGTTTTTAAAGATAAAGTTCCTCCTTTTAGTTCAACAAAATCAATCACGGGTCATTCTCTTGGTGCAACATCAGTACAAGAGGCTATTTATTGTCTATTAATGATGAAAAATAAATTCATAGCAGCATCCGCAAACGTGAAAGAATTGGATGAAAAAATTAAAGGACTTCCTATTGTGACTGAAGTTAAAAAAAATGTAGATTTAAATTGTGTAATGTCTAATAGTTTTGGTTTTGGTGGAACGAATGCAACTCTAGTATTTGAAAGTATCTAAAATGAAATTAATGCAAGGTAAAAAGGGATTGATTATGGGTGTTGCGAATGATCGCTCAATTGCCTGGGGTATTGCAAAAAAACTAAATGAGCACGGTGCTGAACTTGCATTCACTTATGTAGGCGATGCTCTAAAGAAAAGAGTTATTCCACTTGCTGAATCTTTAGGTTCAAAATTTACCTTGGATTGCAATGTGGAAAAGAAAGAGGAAATTGTTAAAACTTTTTCAGATATTAAAGATAAATGGGGACATCTAGATTTTGTCGTTCACGCGATTGCATTCTCAGATAAATCGGAATTATCAGGGCAATATTTAAATACATCAAGAGAAAATTTCTCAAACAGTATGTTAATTTCTTGTTTTTCTTTTACAGAAGTTTGTAGAGAAGCTGCTAAAATAATGAAACCAGGTTCAAGCTTTATCACTTTAACTTATTGTGCTGATAAAGTTATTCCAAATTACAATGTGATGGGAGTTTGTAAAGCAGCCCTTGAAACAAGTGTTAAATATTTATCCGTTGATCTTGGATCAAATGGAATTAGAGTAAATGCAATTAGTGCAGGTCCTATTAAAACATTAGCGGCTTCTGCAATTGGTGACGCTAAGTTTTTATACAAATGGAATGAAAATCATTCTCCACTAAAAAGAAACGTTGATATTAATGACGTGGGTGGAGCTGCAGTTTATTTATTAAGCGATCTTGCAGCAGGGGTTACGGGCGAAATTCATTATGTAGATGCGGGCTATAATATCGTTGGTATGCCTAATCCTAAAAATATGCAGGCCTAACTATTCTTGGGCTTGTTTAATTGAAAGTTTAACTTTTCCTTTATCAAATCCTAAAACTTTAACTTTAACCTCATCACCTTCTTTTACAACGTCAGTTACTTTCTCTACTCTTTTCGCTGCAAGTTCAGAGATATGAACTAAACCATCTTGTTTACCTAAGAAGTTTACAAAAGCTCCAAATTCCATAATTTTTACAACTTTCCCTGAGTAAACTTTTCCAACTTCTGCTTTTGCGATAATGCTTTTTACCATCTCTAAGGCTTTATTTCTTGAGGCTTCATCGGGTGCAGCAATAGTTACAATACCATCATCGCTAATATCAACCTTAGCGCCTGATAATTCAACGATCTCTCTTATTGTCACTCCACCTTTTCCAATAATAGCTGCGATATCTTTTTTATCGACTGTTACTTTTTCCATTTTTGGAGTGTGTTTTGATAAATCTTTTCTTGAAACTTTAAGGGCTTTGTTCATTTCACCTAAGATATGAATTCTGCCATCTTTTGCCTGCGACAATGCTTTATCCATAATCTCGAATGTAATGCCTGTAATTTTAATATCCATTTGTAATGAGGTAATTCCATCTTCTGTTCCTGCAACTTTAAAATCCATATCTCCTAAATGATCTTCGTCTCCTAAGATGTCAGATAGTACTGAGTAATCAGCTCCTTCTTTAATTAAACCCATCGCAATTCCTGCAACTGGCTTTTTAATTGGAACTCCAGCGTCCATTAAAGCAAGGGACGACCCACAAACCGTTGCCATCGATGATGAACCATTAGACTCTGTAATTTCTGAAACAATTCTAAACGTGTAAGGGAATTCTTCTTTTTTAGGCAAAATCGAATTAACTGCACGCCAAGCTAATTTACCGTGACCTATTTCACGTCTTCCTGTTCCAATTCTACCAACTTCTCCAACTGAAAATGGAGGAAAATTGTAGTGCAACATAAATCTTGATCTTTGTAATCCATCTAAACTTTCAATTCTTTGTTCATCTTCTGAAGTTCCAAGTGTTGTAACAACAAGTGCTTGCGTTTCTCCTCTTGTAAATAAAGCAGAGCCATGAGTTCTTGGTAATACCCCTACTTCACACTTAATCGGTCTAATATCTGCAAGTCCTCTACCATCAATTCTTTTCTTTTCTTTAAGTATCTTTGTTCTAACAATTTCTTTTTCAATATCTTTAAACTGAGACTCAACATCCATTTCACTAAATTCTTCTGAATCTGTGTAAAGCGCTAATGATTTTTCTCTTGCTAAATTAATTAGCTCGCTTCTTTTCTTTTTATCTGGCTCTGAAAAGGCTGCTACTAAATCATTTTTAATATTTTTTAATAAATTATTTTTTACATCTTTTAGATCTTTTTGTTCTACAACCCATTTTTCCTTTGAGCATTCTGCAGCAAATTCATTGATCATTTTAATCACTGGTGCAAATTGTTCATGTCCAAATTTAACCGCATCTAACATTACTTTTTCAGTTAATCCTGAAGCCTCTGACTCCACCATTAAAACTGCATCTTTTGTTCCTGCAACAACAAGTTCTAATTGAGAATCTTTTAATTGTTCTTTAGTTGGATTTAAAACAAAGCTACCATTGATGTAGCCAACTTTAGAAGCTGCAACAGGTCCCATAAATGGAATGCCTGAAATCGATAATGCTGCTGAAGCAGCGATTAAAGATAAAATTTCTGGATCATTGTCTTTCTCATATGAAAGTACAGTTGGCAGAACTTGAACTTCATTTCTAAAACCTTCTGGAAACAAAGGTCTAATTGGTCTGTCAATTAATCGTGATATTAAAGTTTCACTCTCTGTTGGTCTTGCTTCCCTTTTAAAATATCCCCCTATTTTAAACATTAAAATTTATTTTCTGATATTCAGCTTTTCTAAGATCTTTTTATAATTGGTTGCGTTTGTTTTGCTGAGATAATCTAATAGTTTTTTTCTTCTATTCACCAATGTCGTCAGTCCTGTATAGGAATGTTTGTCCTTTTTATTTTTTGCAAAATGCTCTGTTAGATATCTGATACGCTCAGTTAAAATAGCGATTTGCACTTCTGATGATCCAACATCTTTAGCGTGCTGTTTTAAATCTTTATAAACACTTTCTTTATTTAAAATTCTTTTTGTCATCTTTTTAATTAAATACTCTCTTTGGATAAAAAAAACCGGACTTCAGGTATCCGAGAGCAAGTGGCTTATCTAAAGCCTCTGTGTAAATATTATCTAAACTAACCTTTCCAAATTCATTAACCAAACTGACTTTCATTCCATTCTTTATTAAATTAATTCTTTCATCTTTTAATTTAATGGTAGGTATATGTATTAAAGCACTATGAATATCAAGCACATATTTTAAAAAATTATCAGTACTTTCTTTTTCTATTAATTTTTCAAGGCTATTTGAGTTCTTAATTCTAAAATTTCCATATCGAGTTCTAACTAATCGAGTGACATGAGCAAATCCTCCAAAGAATTTTGTAATGTCTCGTGCTAGACTTCTAATATAAGTGCCCGTTCCACATTTTATATAAAAAAGACTTTTATTATTTTCATGTTTTAACAATCTAATATTTTTTATTAAAACTTTTCTCTCCTCCATATCAAATTCTAAATTATTTCGCGCAAGTTCATAAGATCTTTTACCATTAATTTTTACTGCGGAAAATTTTGGT